>JAPPPC010000222.1 GCA_028817685.1 Rhodospirillaceae bacterium | reverse complement strand
TCGACGTCTCCGCCTTCGATATCGTCGTTCCCGGCACCGCCGTCCAGTCTGTTGTCGCCATCCTCGCCCAAAAGCGTATCGTCGCCGGCACCGCCGGTTACGTTCTCGACGCCGACGATCGTGTCCGAGTCCGTATCCTCTCCGTTCGCGCTGCCATTCGGGAGGTCGACCGTGACGTCCCCGGTGGTGTCGGTGAAGCTGGCGGTGTCTGTCCCATCGCCACCATCCAACACATCGTTACCGGCGCCACCCGCCAGCGTGTCGTCGCCGCTTCCACCTTCCACCGTGTCGTCGCCGGCGCCTCCAGACAGCGTGTCGCCAAAATCACTGCCGACGATCAGATCATCGCCGTCCGTGCCCGGAAACGAGACGGGCTCCTAAGAGTCGCTGAAATTGGTTCCTGGCGCCGGATCCGCGGGTGCATCCCCCTCGCCCGAACCGCTTTCCTCGTCTTCCACGGCGCCGGCAATTTCGGTCGCATCGCCGCCAGCATCGCCAGTACCGCCGTCATCACCACCGCCGATGCCCTCGCCCTCATCGCCGCCACCGAATTCGTCGCCGGCATTTTCCGTCAGATTGAACTGCTGCTCGGGTTGGGTCCGGAACGGGTCCTGGTCGACACGCAGCAAGGTAACGTCATCACCAAAAGATCCGCCCTCGCCTTCCCCTTCGCCAGAACCTTCACCACCGGCGGCCGGGGCAAGGTCGGACAATGTTCCGGCCAGTTGATCGAGATTCGGTTCGCCATCGTCGCCCTCGCCGGCTCCTTCGCCGCCGCCCGCCTCTTGCGCGCTTCCTTCACCGTCACCGTCTTCCTCCCGGTCGCCGGTCGACTGGGGATCGTAATAGTCGTTCGAAATCCCTTTGACTTCGCTGTAGAAGCCATCGATTTCGCTTTGGCTGAACAGAATGGCTTCGGACGGCGGGGAGTCGAAACCGGTGACGAAGGTCGTCTCATTCGCCTCGCTCAGCACGACGTAGCCGGCATCCGTGAGGACGATGATCTCGCCTTCGATGATGGTGAACTTTCTTTGCTGACCGGCCGGCAACACTTCGCCCGCGACGGTCGTACCGCGGATACCGATCGTGGCCACGGTTGTCTTTACGGTCATGTCCAACGGGTTGATCTTGGCGATCTCACCGCTGGAGAAAACGAACATGCCCTTGAGGAGCGAGTAGGAGGACGATCCTTCCTTGCTTGCCGGGTCGTAGACAAGCTTGTCGATCGCCAAACGGGCGTCGCCCCCAAGCGCGAAAGTCGCCTGATCGACGAACAGGATATCGATCGCGGCGCCATCCGCCGTCTCGATAACGTCACCCTGGTAAATCGGGTCGCCAGCGCCGACTTCCTCGCGGACGCCATTGCTCCGGACAACATAGGCTTTGCCGGATACGCTGCTGACCTGTCCTATCGCCTCTGCCGGTGCCGCGGTACCGGCCTGAGCGACCTGTCCCGCCGATTCAGGCGGCGTAAAAGCATTGACGATTTCCGCCGTGACACGACCACCTTCCGGGGTCAGCAGATCTGGCGGCGAATCGGTGAGAAAATAGTCGCGCACGACAACCGTCGCCCCATCCGGACCGATCAGCAGCAGGTCGTCGCCCTGCTGCACATATGACGCATCGCTCGCGAAGCGCCCGCTCGGCAGCATCACAGGCGCACCGGCATCGACGACAATCGCCGACTCCGACGCGGAAAACGTCCGGGACCCGCCCGAACTTCCGCTTTCGCCCTGATGCTTCGGAAGCGCCATTACTTAGTTTCCAAAAACTCCGCTGCCGCGGAAATCATCCTTGCCCGCAAAACGCCTGATTTCTGCAAGGATTTCAGCCGAAATTAACCAAACCGGCATCAACCAAATGGGGTACCTCGACCATGTTTGACCAATCCCGGCGACCATAAGTTCGTGACCATATTTCAAAGAACTATACGAAACTCCGATGCCTTGCTCTCGCGTTAGTTTCCAATTCGGCGCGTTGTTGGCAAAACCCGTCTCTCCCCCGGCGATTGCGGAAACAATATTACGCATTTCGCGCAATTCTATTCTTCCCCGCAGACGCGCGAAAGGCGTCCCGTATTGGCGGAACGCCCCGAAAATCTGCGCCGGCATCCGAGCCCGAATTGCCAGGTTGCGCCGCCCGTGGAGTCTATCGAAGCAAGGCGCCAAAAGAAACCTCACCACGAAGCATATTCAACAGGCGCGGCAACAGGTCCAGCCGCGTTTCATACAAGAACGCACCCAATTCAGTTTGCTCTACAGGGCCGCCGGCCCCGAAGACCGTCGACCGCGCCGCCATGGACGTCCGGAACCCCCACAGATCGAACAATTCGCCGTTCGCACCGCGGCGCGCTTGGCGCGTAAAGACCGGTCCTTGGGAGTCGAATTTGATCAGCAAGGCGACCGCGAGCATCACGGGCGCGAAATAAATCAGAAAAATCGCCGCAAGACCGCGATTGCCAACCGCACCGGCAAGCCGCGATATGTCGAGTGATTTTGTCTGCGTCGTCATTAAGTAATCCCCAATTTGTTCTTATTCGACAGCGTTGTGAAAGTTGCTAATTGCGGTGGACTGAATGGCCCGTCATGCGCCGCTCAATGTCACCGCTCTTACAGCCTTAGAAAGCCACGGATGAGGACAAACCACAGTGATTGGCGTCACATAAAATGAAATTTTTAGCGGCGGCAATTACGGGAAACTACTGACACAACACCGATTTTCACGCTGCATATA
>JAPPPC010000694.1 GCA_028817685.1 Rhodospirillaceae bacterium | reverse complement strand
AGCGCCGTCACCCGCGGATCGGCCAGCAGCCCCTGCCCGATCTGGGCCAGGTCGATTGCGGCCGCGACATCGTCTTCACTTGGAACGGCACGACGAGCGGTGTCCGCGTGCCGAACGGTGACTGGATTGCCGACGATCGGGCCGGCCTGACCTTGTGCGATGCCACCTCCGCGGTCTACGCGATGGAACTGCCGTGGGAGAAACTCGATGTCGTGACCTGGTCCTGGCAGAAAGTTCTGGGCGGCGAGGCGGCGCACGGCATGCTGGCCCTGTCGCCGCGGGCCGTCGAACGGCTGGAATCCTATGCACCGGCGCGGCCGCTGCCGAAGCTGTTCCGCCTGACCAAGGGCGGTGCGCTGAACGAGGCCATCTTCAAGGGCGCGACGATCAACACGCCGTCGATGCTGGCGGTCGAGGATTGTCTCGACTCCCTCCGCTGGGCCGAGTCGGTCGGCGGTCTTTCCGGTCTGATCGCGCGCTCGCAGTCGAATTTGCGCGCCGTCGAAAACTGGGTCGACCGCACGGACTGGATCCGGTTTCTACCCAAGGACCCGGCGACGCGGTCCTGCACTTCCATCTGCCTCGAACTGCCGGATGACGGACCGGAGGTGCCGGCGCGGATCGCCCAGCGCCTTGAAGAGGAAGGCGTCGCCTACGATATCGACGGGTATCGCGACTCGCCGCCGAGCCTGCGCATCTGGGGCGGCTCCACGGTCGAGACCAGCGATATCGAAGCGCTGTTGCCCTGGCTCGACTGGGCGCATGGCGAAGGGTTCCAATCCGCTGCGGCGGAATAAGGCAAGGTCGAACAACAAATGCCTAAAGTACTGATTTCGGACAAGCTGAGTCCGCAAGCCGTCGATATTTTCAAGGACAACGGAATCGAGGTCGATTTCGAAACCGGTCTGTCGCCGGAGGAACTTGTTGCGCGGATCGGCGACTATGACGGTCTGGCCGTGCGCTCGGCCACGAAGGTGACGGCGGACGTGCTCGCCGCGGCGGATAATTTGAAGGTCGTCGGCCGCGCCGGGATCGGCGTCGACAATATCGATCTCGCCAACGCGACGAAGCAGGGTGTGGTCGTGATGAACACGCCTTTCGGGAACGCCACGACGACCGCGGAGCACGCGATCGCGATGATGTTCGCCCTCGCACGCCAGCTCCCTGCCGCGAACGGGTCGACCCAGGCCGGTAAGTGGGAGAAGTCCCGTTTCATGGGGCGTGAGATCGAAGGCAAGACCCTCGGCCTGATCGGCTGCGGCAATATCGGCTCGATCGTGGCAGACCGGGCGCAGGGATTGCGCATGAAGGTCATCGTGCACGACCCCTACCTGTCACCGGAACGGGCGGCGGATCTCGGGATCGAGAAACTTGAGCTGCCAGACCTGTTCGCACGGGCGGATTTCATCTCCCTGCACGCGCCGCTGACTGATGGGACCAACGGGATCATCGATGCGGCCGCCATTGCGCAGATGCGGCCCGGCGTGCAGATCATCAACTGCGCGCGCGGCGGATTGGTCGTCGAGGAAGATTTGGCCGACGCGCTCGACTCCGGCCATGTCGCGGGCGCAGCCTTCGATGTCTTCGTCGAGGAGCCGGCGCGCGAGAACGTGCTGTTCGGTCGCGAAAATGTGGTGTGCACACCACATCTCGGCGCCGCGACGACGGAAGCGCAGGAGAAGGTGGCGCTGCAGGTCGCACAGCAGATGGCCGACTATCTGCTGACCGGCGCGGTGACCAACGCCATCAATATGCCTTCGGTCAGCGCGGAGGAAGCACCGAAACTGCGGCCTTATATGGCGCTTGCCGAGCAGTTGGGAAGCTTTGCCGGTCAGTTGACCGAGACGGGCATCACCGCCGTCACCATCGATTTCGAGGGCCACGCGGCGACCCTGAACACGCGCCCACTCGCCTCGGCCGTGCTGTCCGGTCTGCTGAGCCCAATGCTGGATGCGGTCAACATGGTCAGCGCCCCGTCGATCGCCCGGGAGCGCAATATCAGCGTGACCGAGACCAAGAACGAGCAGCCTGGCGACTACGAGACCCTGATCCGCCTGACCGTGCAGACGGAGCGCCAGTCGCGCAGCGTCGCCGGCACCCTGTTCGGCGGCGACCGGGCGCGCGTCGTCGATGTGAAGGGCATCGAAATCGAAGCGGAGCTGGCACCGCACATGCTTTACATCACCAACCATGACAAGCCTGGCGTGATCGGCGATCTGGGCAAGACGCTGGGCGATGCAGGTATCAATATCGCGACGTTCCATCTCGGACGCGCGGGAGAAGGGGGCGACGCCATCGCTCTGCTGCAGATCGATCAGCCCTTGGCGCTGTCGGTCCTTGATGCCGTAAGTGGGTTGCCGAACATCTTGCAGGTGAAGCAGCTTGCGTTTTAGAAGCTGTTTTCTGGGCGCGGTTCTCGCCGGTACGCTGGCAGGCTGCGCCCAATCCGCCGATCTGCAGTGGCGGTCCGAAATGGTCGCCCAGATCAAGGGGCTCCAGGATGTGCGTCGGAACCAAGAAACCGGTGACGTCCTTATCGTCAAGGACGACAGACACGCGGCCTTGAAACTGCAAGACGGCAAGTTTGTATTGCGCGATGAGACCGGACCTGACGTAAGGGTGCCCGGTGCGGAGCCGATCCCCGACGGGCGCATTGCCCGGGGCGACGGCGTAATTGCCCAGGCCTGGTTCGAAGAACCGCCGGCGCAATACCAGCACGGCGTCCTGGGCGCCGCGA
>JAPPPC010000634.1 GCA_028817685.1 Rhodospirillaceae bacterium | reverse complement strand
GTTCATATACGACCACGATGCTGATGCCACGGGCTCCGATGGTCCAAAGTCTCTGATGCCGAGCGTCTACTTTACGCGGCTTTCACAGCGGCTGATCACCGCCATTACCGCTCAGACCGGCGAGGGTCATCTGTACGAATTGGACATGCGGTTGCGCCCGTCCGGCAATAAGGGCCCGATCGCATCGCGGTTAGACGGTTTCGACCAATATCACGGGGAACAGTCCTGGACCTGGGAACATATGGCGATGACCCGGGCGCGGATTTTCGCCAGTCCGGACCCGCTAAGGCAATCGATCGAAGAGTCCTTGCGGCGAACTCTGACGCGCGAACGCGACCCGGACACCTTGCTCGCCGATGTCGCCGCGATGCGGGAGCGCATGGCCAAGGAACATACGGGCGAGTCAATCTGGGACACGAAACATTTGCGCGGCGGCCTCGTCGATATCGAGTTCATTGCCCAATACTTGATGCTGCGCCACGCCGCGTCTGATCCGACCGTTTTAAGCCCGAACACGGCGGGTGCGCTGGCGCGATTGGGGCGAGCGAATTATCTCGACGCGGAAACCCACGACGCGCTCCAGGACGCCCTGGGTCTCTGGCAACGCCTGCAAGGCGTGTTGCGACTGACCTGCGAGGGCGATTTCGACGAAAGCCGCGCAACGGCGGGCCAGCGAGATTTGTTGATCCGCGCCGGCCTTGTCGAGGATTTCGACGCGCTGAAAAGTCGGATTCGGGAAACCGCCAGCATCGCGCGCGCGGTGTTTGACCGGTTGATTGCGGAGCCAGCGGTGCCTATACGTGCCGCTCAAAGCGACATGACGAAATAGGAAACAAGCGATGAGTGTAGAAGCAGGCGACAAAGCCCCCAATTTCAAAGGCCCGACCGATGGCGGCGGGGAATGTAAGCTCGCCGACTTCAAGGGCAAACCGCTGATCTTGTATTTCTATCCCAAGGACGACACGCCGGGCTGCACCACAGAGGCGCAAGGCTTCCGCGACGCCATGGCGGACTTCACCAAAACGGGTGCGGCGATTGTCGGCGTTTCCAAGGACACGGTGAAGAAACACGACCGGTTCAAGGCCAAGCATGACCTCAACTTCACCCTGATTTCCGACGAGGACGGCACGCTGTGCGAGGCCTATGGCGTCTGGGTGGAGAAGAATATGTACGGCCGCAAATATATGGGCATCGAACGGTCGACCTTTCTGATCGACGGCAAGGGTAAGGTCGCCGAAGTTTGGCGGAAGGTCCGGGTCAAGGGCCATGTCGATAAGGTCCTCGAAGCCGTCCAGGCGCTTTAGGCAAGGTCGCGTCCCATGCCGCGTGACCTTCGCATTCGCCCCGTCTTGCACCATTTGCAGCCGCAGGGCATTTCGGAAATATCCGAGTACGGTGCCGATTTCGACGGCGTCATTCCGATGTGGTTCGGCGAATCAGACCTGGTCACGCCGGAAGCGCCGCGCCGTGCCCTGATCGAGTCGCTCGAAAGCGGCAAGACATTCTACCAGGCGCAAAACGGCCTTCCGGCCTTGCGCGACGCGATTGCCGCCTACGACACGCGGCTGCACGACAAGCCCGTCGCAGCCGACCGCATCACCGTGACCGCCTCCGGCATGACGGCCCTGCATGTCGCCCTGCAAACCATCGTCGATGCCGGCGAAAACATCGTGCTGGTAACGCCGATCTGGCCAAACGCGCCGGCAGCGATGCAGATCATGGGTGCCGAGCCGCGCCGCGTCAGCCTGGTCAGCCAGCCGGACGGAAAATGGCAGCTCGACCTGGACCGGCTGTTCGACGCCTGCGACGACAAGACCCGCGGCATCTTCGTCAACTCGCCGAACAATCCGACGGGGTGGATGTGCCACCGCGACGAACAGCAGGCGATCCTGGACTTCGCGCGCGAACGCGGCATCTGGATCCTCGCCGACGAGGTCTATCACCGCATCACCTATGGCCGGGAGACTGCGCCCTCCTTCCTCGACCTGGCCGAGCCGGACGATCCGGTGCTCGCCATCAACAGTTTCTCCAAGAGCTGGGCGATGACTGGCTGGCGCCTGGGCTGGCTGACCGCACCGCCCGCACTCTACGACACGCTCGGCCTGATGGTGCAGTACACCAACAGCAACTCGCCGGAATTCATCCAGGACGCCGGCATCGCCGCCATCGAGCAGTGCGAGGATTTCGTCCAGCGCTTCCGCGACTATTGCGCGGCCGGCCGCGAGATCGTCGACGAGGTGCTGGGCGGTGCGAACCGAATCCGCTACGCGCAGCCGGAGGCGGCCTTCTACGCCTTTCTCGAGGTTGAGGGCGAGCGCGACAGCATGGCCCTGGCGGAACGGCTCGTGCGCGAGGCGAAGGTCGGCGTGGCGCCCGGCATGTCCTTCGGCGAGGAGAGCGACAGCTGGCTGCGCCTGTGCTTCGCGCAGGATCCGGAGACACTGCGCACCGGCCTCGAACGCATGGCCGACACGCTGCGCTGAATTTCAAGGTGCCGCGCCGCGACCCGTGGCGTAGTATCCCGCAAACGCGACATCAGGGAGGAGCAATCCAATGAAACTCTTGCGCTACGGGCCCGCCGGGGCCGAGAAGCCCGGCATGCTGGATGGCGACGGCGCCATCCGCGACCTGTCGGGCGTGGTCGGCGACATCGCAGGCGACGTCCTCACGCCGGATGGGCTCGACAAGCTGCGCGCGGTCGACACGGCGTCGCTGCCGAAGGTCGACGGCAACCACCGCATG
>JAPPPC010000762.1 GCA_028817685.1 Rhodospirillaceae bacterium | reverse complement strand
GGATATTGGACAGGAGTTCCCTTCATTGGTCCATATCGCGGGAATTTGGCTATTGCCCCCTCACATTTCGAATTTGCACCGCAACGGTCTTCGCCGGCTTGTGTGTTTCAGTTCAACGGCAATCTACAACAAGCTGGACTCAATCAATGCCAGCGAGCGGGAGGTTGCACGACGCATGATCGCGGCGGAGGAGAGTATCGCCGAGCAATGCGACACCATGGGGATCCGGTGGACGATTCTGCGGCCTACGCTGATTTATGGACTCGGATTGGATCGAAACGTCAGCCGTGCGGCCCATTTCATCAGGAAAATGAGAATCTACCCGTTGGCGACCGGGGCAACCGGTCTCCGGCAGCCGGTCCATGCCGACGATTTGGCCGCAGCGGCGATTGCCGCGCTGCAATCGGATAGGGCAGCCGGGCGGTCCTACGATGTGGGTGGGGGGGAGCGGTTGGCCTATCGGGAAATGATCGGTCGAATATTCGATACTCTGAATTTGCCGCGCCGGTTCGTACCGGTGCCTGGCTTAGAATTTGCGGTTGCGGCCGCAGGATTCTGTCTTCGCAAACCCGAAGTTACCGGTGACGTTGTCCGCCGT
Organism: Rhodospirillaceae bacterium; assembly: GCA_028817685.1. Classification (GTDB taxonomy): domain Bacteria; phylum Pseudomonadota; class Alphaproteobacteria; order UBA8366. The sequence continues at coordinate 2,151 of JAPPPC010000762.1, read as the reverse complement.
ATGCGGCTCGACCTGATTTGCGACAACGATGCCGCCGAAGCGGATTTGGACTTTCGGCCGCGGGCGTTTCTTTCCGGCGGCCTAGACGATCTGCCGCGGTAGACGGCTAGATCGTTGACACTCTGTCGTATGCATCACACATTCCGCCGATGACGGAAAAAGTGGCATTGATCACCGGTGTAACCGGTCAAGACGGCGCGGGCCTGGCTGAGTTGCTCCTCGCAAAAGGCTATGTCGTACACGGCATTAAGCGGCGCTCCTCCTCCTTCAATACGGAGCGTGTGGAGCATTTGTATGAAGACCCGCACGAGGAAGGCGTGCGCTTCTTCATGCATTACGGCGATATGACTGATGCGACGAACTTGATCCGGATCGTGCAGCAGGTCCAGCCCGATGAAATTTACAACCTGGCGGCCCAAAGCCACGTCCAAGTCAGCTTCGAGACGCCCGAATATACCGCCAATGCGGATGGCCTCGGGCCGTTGCGACTGTTGGAGGCGATCCGAATTTTGGACCTTGGCGATCGCGTCCGGTTCTACCAGGCGTCGACGTCGGAACTCTACGGCAGTGCACCGGCGCCGCAGAACGAAGCGACCCCCTTCATGCCGCGCAGCCCGTATGCCGCGGCAAAGCTTTACGCCTACTGGATCACCGTGAACTATCGTGAAGCGTATGGGTTCCATGCATCGAACGGAATCCTGTTCAACCATGAGGGCCCTGTACGCGGTGAAACCTTCGTGACGCGGAAAATTACCAGAGCAGTTGCGGCGATCGAAGCGGGCATCCAGGAGCGGCTCTATCTCGGCAATCTCGATGCGAGGCGCGATTGGGGCCATGCGCGGGACTATGTCGAAGGAATGTGGCGCATCGTACAACAGGACGCTCCAGGCGATTTCGTCTTGGCGACGGGTGAAGCGCATACGGTCCGCGAATTCGTCGACCACGCCTTCGAACAAATTGGTGTGGATATCGACTGGCAGGGCGAAGGTCCGGAAGAGCGGGGTATCGATTCGGAAACCGGCGTGGTTCGCGTGCAGGTCGACCCGCGGTATTTCCGGCCGACGGAAGTCGATTGCCTGATTGGCGATGCGCGAAAGGCCGAGGAGGTTCTCGGCTGGAAGGCGACGACAGGCTTTCAGAAACTGGTCGCGGAGATGGTCGCGGCGGACCGAACTGCGATCGCAGACGGGCAGCCGCCACGGAGGACCTCCGAGTGATCGATCCGCATCGCTACTTCACGCAGGAACTGGACGCACATCAGACAGTCCTGAATGCGGTCCGCGAGACGTTGGCGGAACCGTTTGTCCGTATGCTGGATGTCTGGACGACAGCGATCGAAAACGGCAACAAGATCGTCTTTTTCGGCAATGGCGGCAGCGCCGGCGACGCCCAACATTTGGCGACCGAGTTGACCATTCGCTACATCCGTGACCGCGCGCCGATCGCAGCGCTGGCGCTGACCACGGACAGTTCGGCCCTGACCGCCGCAGGCAACGATCTGGGGTTCGATCAACTCTTTGCGCGCCAGATCGCGGCGCTCGGGAAACCTGGCGATGTTGCCGTCGGCATTTCGACCTCTGGCACAAGCCCCAACGTTATCGCGGGGCTGAAGGAGGCAAAACGCGTCGGCATGGTGGTGACGGCGTTGGGTGGCCGGGACGGTGGCGCCATGGTGGCGCTTGCGGACCCGATCTTGATCGTGCCGGATCAGGCAAGCGCCCGAATCCAGGAAATGCACATCACCCTGGGTCAGATGCTCTGCGGTGCGCTCGAACTGCGCCTGGGGCTGGTCTCTGAGTAGCGCCTACAGATCGTAGGGCGGTGCGTGCAAGCCCTTCGGCGACAGGGTAAAGATTTCATAGCCGTCGGCCGTCACCGCGATCGTGTGTTCGAACTGCGCTGACAAAGAACGATCCTTTGTAACGGCGGTCCAGCCATCCTGCAGAATCTTCACGTCGTAGCGGCCGGCATTGATCATCGGCTCGATGGTAAAAAACATGCCTTCCTTCAGCAGCAGGCCGGCGCCGGGCGTCCCGTAATGGACGACGCTTGGCGGTGCGTGAAAGATGCGGCCGATGCCGTGCCCGCAGAAGTCCCTGACGACGGAGAAACGGTGCGATTCCGCGAAGCTCTGAATCGCCTGTCCGATAT
>JAPPPC010000506.1 GCA_028817685.1 Rhodospirillaceae bacterium | reverse complement strand
TTTGGAGACAGGAGGATTCGGACATGACCGAGAAAATCAGCGTTTCCCTGACGAGTGAGCACGCTCACCTCTTGCACGAAGCGGTCAAAAGCGGCGACTACGCCTCTTCCAGCGAGGTGATCCGGGAGGCCCTTCGGGAATGGAAGAACCGTCGGCTTCTCGGCCAAATGTGGGACGAAGGCATCGCCAGCGGTCCCGCAGAGCCCGGACTGAGCATGAGCGACATCAAGGCCGAAGCCCGACGCCGCAAAGCCACAGACTGATCTCATGCCCAGCGTCGTCTTCACGAAAAAGGCCCGTGAGGACCTCATCGATATCTGGCTCCATATCGCAGAGGATGACCCGACGGCCGCCGATCACGTACTCGACCGTTTGGACGACGCGGCAAGCCACCTGGCGGATCACCCGGAGATGGGCGCGGCCCGTGACGATATTCGCCCGGGCCTACGCTACCTGATCAGTGGTTCTTACCTGTTGCTCTATCGGATCACTGACGCCGGGGTGGAAATCGTGCGTGCGGTACATGGCCGAAGGGATCTCATCGGCCTGTTCTAAGCGTTACGCGCCCGGGTTCTTGTAGAGGCCGCGCCAGTCGATGGCCTTTGCACCGAAGTCGAGACGACACTTGATCTCCACCCCGTCCACGTCAAAGCCGTTGCGGGTTTCGATATAGGCCCCCTGCTGCCCTTCCAGATAGGCGTACTCGATGGTGTCGATCTGGTTGGGGCTGGCAGCCAGGTACCAGGCGGTTTCACTGGCGGCATCCAGGCGGGGCTCGGAGATAGGTGCGAGGGTGCGGATCGACTGTGGCACCACCTTGGCCGTGTCGGCGGGCACCAGGTTCTGGGCCACCAACTGTTCAGCCTTCAGTTCGAGCGAGGCCGGCACGATCAGGAAGGACGGGCGGATGTTGAGCACCGTCTTCTTGTCGAGCCCGGTCTGCTTGGCCATCGCTGCTCGGGCCGCGCCGACAGCATCGACCGCGAGTGCAACCCCGGTGCCGGCCAGGTTCTTATGGTCGGCATGGAACAGGGCCTTGTTGTCGGCCATCGCCGGATTGGCGGTGATGATGCCCCAGACCACGTCACTTTCGAGCTGAGCGATGGCGTTGCCGTACATGGCGGGGATCCGCCCGAAAGCGCCAAAACCCAGTTTTGGTAAGAAAGGCTCGAAGTATCTCACCTCCGCGGGCGGCAACGACCGTGGACGACGAGACATTTCTCGGATCCGGCATTGTCAGGGTGGCCCACGCAGCGAACACGACTATGGTTACGAGCCCAGCGCATCCGATTAAGGCACAATAGCGGATAGACATCAGCCGTCGGCTCACCTAGCAGGTCGCCGGATGTGTTTTCCGCGATATCTATAATCTCCTCAGCCCAAACCTGGGCGCGTTCGGCTCGGGCTATGTCGTACGAGTTTCGGAACCCTGGGTATTTGTGGAACCAGCGATAGATGGCAGAACGGCTCGGCGACTTGGGCGCGGAGCAAGCATCGTTGAGCGTCGCGCCTTGGCTGATCCGATCAAGGAAGGCTTGTGCGCGTTCGGGGGAATAGGTGGTTGGACGGCCTGTCATGGTTCTGAATCATTCTCACCGGCCAACAACGTATACTCATAATTTAACAATATTTTTGTGTAATAACAAGTTGGCGTAGTACGCAGCGCCGCAAATGGACGTTTTCCAAGCTCGACACAAGATAAGCTAGCGCGGGTAGTTCAGTCGATAATGAGGCCCTATAAGGACCCTATTGGTGGGCCCAGTGGTGGACTGAAATACAATGTCGTTCAAAACCCATGGTTTGCGTGGATGGATGGTGGAGCCGAGGGGAATCGAACCCCTGACCTCTACGTTGCGAACGTAGCGCTCTCCCAACTGAGCTACGGCCCCTTTATATGTCCCCTCAAGCGCCGGGCGTGTCCTCCGGACACTTGGCTCGCCGAACTGTCGGCGGCCCGCCGGGCGGGCGTTTGGGTTAGGTATTGAGACAACCAACTTACCCCCTTGTGAGGGCGGCGGGATAATGTGTCGCGGCCCCTTTTCTGTCAAGCCGTTCCTGCCTATCTATGCAGAAGATGTCATTTCATGCTTCTTGCCATATTTTTGCCCTGTCGCTAGGGTCTAATCCACTGTCCAAATTGCCGTAAGGGCCTTCCATGCAGTCTTTCCTGATCCTGATTGATACCGTCCTCAGCCTGTACATGTGGTGCATCATCATCGCAGCCGTCATGAGCTGGCTGACCTATGGCAATGTAATCAACACCCACAACCGTTTCGTCTACATGATCGGTGATTTTTTGTACCGCATTACGGAACCGGTCTTGCGAATCTTCCGGCGCTGGATCCCGAATCTGGGCGGCATCGACGTGTCACCTGTGGTTGTGATTCTCCTGATCGTCTTGATCAGGAATCTACTCCGGGAATACGGCAGCGGCATTTAGGCGTCTTCTATCGTCCCTTAGAAACCCCAGACGAAAAACTATTGAGATCGCGGCCAATACGGATATTGTGCAGTCCGAAAATCGGGTATGAACAAACCTGCTCGCATTCAGAATGCGATTGCTCTGAGGGGAACGGACATGGCGGAAGCAAAGCGGATCGATGGTAAAGGATTCGCGGAAGGATTGCGGGACAAGGTGGCCGAACAGGTCAGGACCCTGAAAGAGATGCATGGCCTGACTCCGGGCCTCGCCGTCGTGCTGGTGGGCACCGATCCGGCGAGCGAAATTTATGTCCGCAATAAACATAAAAT
>JAPPPC010000881.1 GCA_028817685.1 Rhodospirillaceae bacterium | reverse complement strand
CACCTACACCGTCACGCCGCGCAAGATGAGCCCGTACCTCAAGCTGGTGGAGGAGATGGCGCTGCCGGTCATGCTGCGGCACGGTTTCGAGCTGATGGGCTACTACACGGCCCTGCACGGCCACCTCAACCAGGTGGTGCATCTGTGGAAATACGACAGCATGGCCGACATGGAACGCAAGCGCGCGTCGCGCGACGCCGACCCGGATTGGGCCGCCTATCTCGCCAAGACCGAAGGCATGGTCCAGGCCCAGGAAGACCACATCATGGCCCCGACATCCTTCTCGCCGGATGGGTGAGGCGGCGGGAGCGGCCAGGAGGGCGCCGGCCGACGCCGCCGCGCTGGCGCCGTCGCTCGCCATCCCTGCCCCACCCATGCCGCAACACGCAACCTGTCTTTCCTGACTTGATCGGGGATCCAGGCTCGGCCGGGACGCCCGCCGTTGCAGGGATCCCGCATCACGTGCGGGATGACACCTTAGGTTTCGAGGGCGGGAGGCCGACGACGTCTCCCAAAGGAATGCCGCCACGCCCTCGCGCACCTTGACGCCCCCGTCATTTCCGTCTGAACTCCTGCCATGTCCCTGCTCCACATAAAGGCGGGCCGTTTCGCCTTCACCGCGCGGCTCGAGGAAGCGGCGGCGCCGCAAACCTGCGCGCGCTTCCGCGAATTGCTGCCGTTCAAGAACCAGGTGATCCACTCGCGCTGGAGCGGCGAGGCGGTCTGGGTGCCGCGCGGCGATCGCGATCTGGGGCTGGGGTTCGAGAACCACACGCGGTTCCCGTCGCGCGGCGATATCCTGCTCTATCCCGGCGGCTTCAGCGAAACGGAAATCCTGTTCGCCTATGGCAGCGCCAGCTTCGCCAGCAAGATGGGGGAGCTGGCGGGGAACCACTTTCTGACGGTCGTAGAGGGGCAGGACGATCTGCCGGAATTCGGTCGCACGGTGCTGTGGGAGGGCGCGCAGGAGATTGTATTTACGGCGAGGTGAGGCCGGACGCCGGTGTGCCATCCGCAGAGTACGGCATTGCGCCAATTCGAAAACCGAGACCTGGCCCTAAACACACAAACACTTCAGCAGCACTGCGGCGCCGAGGGTCGCTTGCTGGCAGCCGCTGTTTCACTTCAGCACCTGCTTCAGTTTCGCGCGCAAATCCGCGTGGCTTGCCTTGAAGAGCTTATTCCAGTCTTCCGCGTTCGGGAGGATCGCCTGGATGTTTGTTTGCAGAAAGATAAAGTCGAGCGGTTCGCGAAGGGGCCAGTCGCCGATCAGATTGATCCGTGTCCGCTGGTACATTTGGTTCCCATTCGCGGACCAGCCCCAGTAATCCTCGATTTCGGCGTCGAGTGTCAGCGCGCCCTTTGTCGCTGCGCTACCCTTTGTCACGACACGGTACCCGGCTTCGCGCAGGCCGGTTTCCAAGACGCCGCGTACAGTCTTCGTCACGCTGTCGCCAGCGGGCAGGAGAATGTTTCCACCCGGGATGCCCTGGCCGTCATAGGGACGTGCGATGGTGCGCGCCCGCAGGGCGGGATCTCTGGTCTCTTCCCAGCTGTCGAGGGACGCCGTACTGCCGTGGTGGGGGCTGCCGCCGCGCACGCCGAACAGCAAGTCACCCACCAACCGGGCGCCGGCGCCTTCGCCCGGTGCCTGTGCTCGGAACCGGCGTTTATCGGTCACCGTCGCGAGGACAACGGCCGTGCCCTCGTCGGGATTTGCGACATGGTCGACGGTCAGTGCGAGTTGGCTCCTGTCGTGCGAGACACAGGCGACAGCGAGGCTCGTCAGGCAGGCCAGAATAGACAGCTTCGGCAGTGTCATGCGGGGCCCTTCGAGGTTTGAATTTGCGGCGAATGACAATTTAACGGGTCGTATCGCGCTCGCAACTGCACGGCCTGGCTAGGTTTCAATCCGGCGCGTACCCGCTGGGTGCAGACTGGTTTACGGATATGGGTTAGGGCGCCCGCCCTGGTAAAATGATGTCTCCGCGCGTCTCTTCAGCGTCCCCACGGCACCAGTTTTCGCCGTGGCATCACATGTAACCGCTCCCACCCCAACATGTGCACCGTGAACGTCCGGCGGAACAGTCCCGCGATCGCCGGATCCAGCACGTCCAGCCCGCCTGTGTAAGCCCCAAAGCTCGGCAGGATCGCGCGCGTCCCGTCGGTCACGAAGCAGCGCGCGGTGATGCGGCGGCTTCTTGTGGCGACCGTGGCCTTGGGGTGGAAGTGGCCGGAGAGTTCGCCCGGGGCTTTTGTGTCTTCCAGGGCCTGGTGGCGGAAGACGAGGGGGCCGAGGGTCAGCTCGTTGGCGATCTCGCCGCCAAGGACCTTTGGCGGGTCGGGGTCGTGGTTGCCGGCGATCCAGGTCCAGCGGCGCGCACCGGTCAGGCGGCGGATGGTGGCGACCTCCTGTTGCGACAGGCGGGCGGCGGCGTCCTGGTCGTGGAAGCTGTCGCCGAGGCAGATCACGTGCTCGGCCCGGTGCGCGTCGACCACCCGCTCCAGGGCTGCCAAGGTGGCGCGGCTGTCATAGGGCGGCAGGAAGCGGCCGCGCGGGGCGTAGCTCGAGCCCTTTTCCAGATGCAGGTCTGCGACCACGACGAGCCGCCTCGACGGCCAGATCAGCGCACCGGACGGGTCGGGGGTGAGGGCGGCGCCGTTGACGATCAGGGGCGTCGCGGGCGCGGTCCCGTTCGTGGCGGCGGGCGCGAGCGTCGAGCAGGACGGCGGCGCCGCCTGGAGCAGCGCCGA
>JAPPPC010000673.1 GCA_028817685.1 Rhodospirillaceae bacterium | reverse complement strand
CGATTGTTCCATAGACCCGCGGGCGCCAGGTGAATCGGTTATTCCGTTCGCGCCGAGGTCCGGAGAACAAGCCAAACAAAACTTTCTCGAGAGGGGGAAGGGGATCGTTATGTTGAAACGCATAATTCTGGCAGTTTTTCTGCTGCCGCTGATGGCGTCCTTCGCACACGCGGATGATGGCATCGACAAAGCGATTAGTGACTTAATCAAACCTGTCGTCGACCCGATCGTCAGTACGGTTTTCTATTCCGTGCCCATTTTCGGCACCAGCTTCCCACTGATCGTGGGGTGGCTGGTCGTCGCCGCCGTGGTGTTTACGGTCTATTTCGGCTTCATCCAGTTCCGCGGCTTCAAACATTCGATCGAGCTGGTCCGCGGCGACTATCTCGACCCGAAGGATGCCGGCGAAGTGACGCCATTTCAGGCGCTCGCCACGGCGCTCTCCGGTACTGTCGGTCTCGGCAACATCGCCGGCGTTGGCGTCGCCGTCTATCTCGGCGGACCGGGCGCGACCTTCTGGATGATCCTCGCCGGGCTTCTGGGCATGGCGTCTAAATTCACCGAATGCATCTTGGGCGTCCACTACCGCAACGAATATGAGAACGGCACCGTATCCGGCGGCCCCATGTATTATTTGTCGAAGGGCCTGTCGGAAGACGGCAAAGCCGCCCTCGGTAAGTTTCTCGCGATATTCTTTTCGATCTGCTGCATCGGCGGCGCGCTGGGCGGCGGCAACATGTTCCAGGCCAACCAGTCCTTCGCGCAGATATCAAGCATCGTTCCGTTCTTCGACGGTAAAGGCTGGCTGTTCGGGTTGATCATGGCCCTGATCGTAGGCGCGGTGATCATCGGCGGCATCAAATCGATCGCCCGGGTGACCGAGAAGATCGTGCCCGGCATGGCGGTCCTGTATGTCGGTGCCGCGCTGATCATCATCATTATCAATATCGGCGCCTTGCCCGATGCGGTCAGCGCCATCATCACCGGCGCGTTTTCGCCGACCGCCGTCGCGGGCGGCGCCATAGGTGCCCTGATCCAAGGCTTCAAACGCGCGGCGTTTTCCAACGAGGCCGGCATCGGGTCCGCCTCCATCGCGCACTCGGCCGTGCAGACCAAGCACCCGGTCACCGAGGGCTATGTCGCCCTGCTGGAGCCGTTCATCGACACGGTCGTGATCTGCACGATGACCTCACTGGTGATCACGATCACCGGGTCCTGGGTCGCGGGCGACGGCGTTACCGGAATCGCGCTGACCTCCAAGGCCTTCGAGGCGAATTTCGGCGGCTTCGGTTACGTATTGGCCATCGCGGCGGTCCTGTTCGCATTCTCGACGATGATCTCCTGGTCCTATTACGGTCTGAAAGCCTGGACGTATCTGTTCGGCGAAGGCCAGGCGAAGGAAGTCATCTTCAAGGTGATCTTCTGTATTTTCGTGGTAATCGGCTCTTCGATGAGCCTTGGTCCGGTCATCGACTTCTCCGACGCCATGATCTTCGCCATGGCCATCGCCAATATCATCGGCCTCTACATGCTGATGCCGAAGGTGAAGGCGCTGGTCGCGGACTATCGCGCGAAGCTCGAAAGCGGCGAAATCAAGAAGATGAAGTGACCCGCACGCGTTAATCGTTGCACAAAGGGACGAAGGGCCGGCGCCACCATGCCGGCCCTTCTGCCGTTTGCACCGGGTCCCGCACATTCCCCTTGAGAACGACGGTCTTCGCACGAATCTGTGACTTCATATGTGCGCCAACCCTGCTATATCGGCAGCCCCACCGTCTGCTCGAGAGTCTGTTCCATGACCACCCTGCTGTCCGCCTTCACCCTGCGCGGCGTCACATTCAAGAACCGGATCGCGATCTCACCGATGAGCCAGTACCGGGCCGTCGACGGCTACGCCAACGAATGGCACAGAGTGCATCTCGGCCGTTTCGCGCTCGGCGGCGCCGGGCTGGTATACGCCGAAGCCACGGCCGTCGAGACTGACGGACGGCGGACCCATGGCGACCTCGGTCTCTGGGAAGACGGGCAGATCGACGGCCTGAAGCAGATCGCGACATTCTTGAGCCAGGAGGGCGCGGTGCCCGGTATCCAGCTGGGCCATGCGGGCCGGAAGGCCTCGGAGCGGCGGCCTTGGCACGGGGAAACGCCGGTCGATGACGAGGATGTCGCGGCGCGCGGCGAGGCGCCCTGGACAGCGATCGCGCCCTCGCCGATCCCCTATGCCGACGGGTGGCCGGCGCCTTCGGAGATGACGGAAAGCGATATCGAGCGCGTGATCGACTCGTTCGGCGCGGCGGCCCGCCGGTCGAAATAGGCAGGATTCATGATCATCGAGATCTACGCTGCGCACGGATTCCTGGCCCACCAGTTCCTGTCGCCGACTGCGAATAAACGCACTGACCGATGGGGCGGCAGCCCGGAGAACCGGCACCGGTTTGCCGTGCAAGTGGCGCGTTCCGTCCGCGCGAACTGGCCGGATGCCTACCCGCTCGCCTTCCGCCTGTCGGCGACGGATTGGGTCGATGGCGGCATCGAAGTGGAAGACACCGTCCAGTTGACGCGTGCGCTCAAGGCCGAAGGCGTCGACATGATCGATTGCTCGTCCGGCGGCATCGGCGGGAAGGACCGGCCACAGCGGATGAAGATCGAGCAGGGCTTTCAGGTGCCGTTCGCCACCGAAGTTCGTGACAAGGCCGATAACGCAACGGTGGCCGTGCGCTTCCTGAGGGACCACAGGAACTGCGGAGAGCGTCGT
>JAPPPC010000407.1 GCA_028817685.1 Rhodospirillaceae bacterium | reverse complement strand
CCCGCGTAACTCCAACATGGCTTTTCCGCTGCGGTCGCGCGTCTCTGCCTTAACCGCGCCGACTTCGCTGCCGACCATCAGGTTTGCCAGCGAAGACGCCGTTTCCTGTTTCGGATCGACACGGGCGACCATTTTGCCATGCCGCAGGATCGTCGCATCATCGCAGAGCCGCCGCACCTCTTCCAGACGATGCGAGATGTACAGGATGGCGCAGCCTTCCTCCGCCAGACGCCGCAAGGTGACGAACAGCCGGTCCGCTTCTTGCGGCGTCAGGACCGCGGTCGGCTCGTCCATGATCAGAAGTTGTGGCTCCTGCAGCAGGCAACGCACGATTTCAATCCGCTGCCGTTCACCGACCGATAAATCGGCGACCAGGGCATCCGGCTGCAGCGGCAGGCCATAATCCGCCGACACGCTCTCTATCCGCTGGGACAGTTCGGCCATCTTCGAATTCGGCGGTAACGCCAGTGCGACGTTCTGCAGGACGGTCAGTGAATCGAACAGGGAGAAATGCTGGAACACCATACCGATGCCCAATGCGCGTGCCGCCGCGGGATTGGCGATGGATACCGGTTTGCCTTTCCAGAGCAGCTGCCCTTCCGTTGGCTGCAACGAGCCATAGATGATTTTGACGAGGGTCGATTTGCCGGCGCCGTTCTCGCCCAACAGCGCGTGGATCTCTCCGGGCTTCAGCGCCAGCGTCACATCATCGTTCGCGCGCAGATCACCGAACGTCTTCGTGATGTTCCGCGCTTCGAGAAGGAAGCCGTTCAATCCGTTCCCGCTCACCCCGTGGGCGCTCCCCGTGCAATGCCATTTGGCGCTGACATTTATTGCCCCGCCGATATGCCATCCCGCATAACATGTCCGCAACTGAATCACACGGGCGGGACGTCGATATGAGCACCGGACTCGAGCGGGAAATTACGAATCAGGCGGCATACGACCGAAACCGGCAACATTTGGCGGACGCAGGCGTTGTCCTACCGAAGCTTGCCGACCTGGCCGATCCGGTAGAGCGACTGTCGGACAAGACGGCGTCGATTGCCGACAGCGACCCCGATTCGCCGGACGCCGCCAACCTATTCCGGGTCCATTGGCATAATGACGAAAGCCGGCAAGGTCTCGCTGCGGTGCCGGAACACATCGTGCTGGGCTCGGAACTGACCGGTGTCGAAGCCAAGATCATCGTCGCCCTCGGCAATCGGTTTCCCATGATCCGGGCCCATAAGGTGCTGGCGGCCTATGGCTGCCTGGTGCCGCGTCTGCTGTCGGGGTCATTCGATGCGACGCGACACCGGGCCGTGTGGCCGTCCACCGGAAACTACTGCCGTGGCGGCGTCGCGATCTCGCGCATCCTCGGCTGCCACGGTGTCGCCGTTCTGCCGGAGGGGATGAGCCGCGAGCGCTTCGCCTGGCTCGAGAACTGGGTCGCCGAGCCGAACGATATCGTCCGTACGCCGGGCACTGAGAGCAACGTGAAAGAGATTTACGACGCTTGTCACACACTGGCACAGGATCCGGCCAATGTGATCCTCAACCAGTTTGCGGAGTTCGGAAACTATATCGCCCACCGGGCGGTGACCGGCCCGGCGTTGGTCCGAGTTTTCAACGCGGTGCGGGGTAGCGGCACGCTCACGGCACGGGCATTCGTGTCCGCATCCGGCTCCGCGGGCACTTTGGCGGCCGGGGATCACCTCAAGGAGACTCTGGGCACGGACATTTGCGTGGTCGAGGCGCTGGAATGCCCGACGTTGCTCTACAATGGATATGGCGAGCACAACATCCAGGGGATCGGTGACAAGCACGTCCCCTTCATCCACAACGTCTTGAACACCGACTTCGTGATCGGCGTCTCCGATCGTGCGACAGACCACCTCAACATGCTGTTCAACACGACAGCGGGCCGCGACTATCTGCACGGCCGTACGGGGATGGGGCAGGCGCGGTTGGCATCGCTTGGCGATCTTGGGCTGTCCTCGATCGCCAACATTCTGGGAGCGATCAAATACGCGAAATATGCCGGACTCGGTCGCGACGACGCGGTGCTGACCGTGGCGACGGACGGCGCTGAAATGTACGGCACGGAACTGGACAGCGCGCAGCGCGCGAACGGTCCCATGGACGCGCTGGCGGCGGCGGAAATTTTCGGCCGCTACATGCTGGGTACGGCAACGGACCACATGCTGGAACTCGACCGTCCCGGCCGCGAACGGATCTTCAATCTCGGCTACTACACCTGGGTTGAGCAGCAGGGCGTGTCGCTAGCGGATTTCGATGCGCGCCGCGACCAGGCCTTCTGGGATGGGCTGATGGAGCTGGTGCCAGTCTGGGACGGCATGATCGACACATTCAACGCCTAGCCGCGATTTGGTTCGTTTTGCCCATCATGATTAACTATCGCTTCGAACGGCGACTCAGGGAGAGATCACGATGAATGCGGCAACGGAAATTTCCCCTTCGGAAGAGATTCGTTCAAACCTCAGCCATCCGGTGCTCGACTGCGACGGGCATTATATCGAGGTCATGCCCCATTATTTCGACTTCGTTGAACAGGTCGGTGGGCCGTCGATGGTGGAGACGTTCCGGCGCAATCGCATCGGCGAAACCCGGATGAAGCCGTCTGCCTGGCACAATATGAACCGCGAGCAACGGCAGTATCAGCTGCGTTGGCGTCGGCCCTTCTACGGTTTCCCCGCGCGCAACACGCGCGACCGTGCCACCGCGATGATCCCGCGCATGCTGTACGAACGGATG
>JAPPPC010000354.1 GCA_028817685.1 Rhodospirillaceae bacterium | reverse complement strand
CCCTAGCCCTCCCCCCTCGAGGGGGAGGGGAAAAGAGAGAGGTCGGTGTTTCCAATTTTCGTTTCCCTCCCCCTTGAAGGGCTTAACGGCTTTGATGACCCTCCAGGGTCGGGGTGAGGAGACTACCTTGCACATGGCTCCGAGTGTACGCGATTCGTTTCAGGCGTCACCACCCGTCGTCCCGGACGTGATCCGGGACCCAGGCTGCGTCGCCGGTGGGATTTGTGCGGGCTGTGTGGGGTATCGGGGCTGGGTCCCGGCTCGTGGGCCGGGACGACAGGAAAGGTGTTTGACGTGAGGATGTCGGGAAACCTTATCGCTCTTGCCATCCCCCCCGCGAAAGCAACGCGCAATGGGCACCGCGTGCCTCCCGTCTGCGATGGTCACAACGGCAGCTCCGCCGTCTCGTGCGCGCCGGCCATCGCTTCGGCGATCAAATCTTCCGCGGCTTCGTCGAGCAGGTCGTCGAAGGCGTTGCCGTAGACGCTTTCCTTGCCGATCTCCAGCAGCACGGGCACGGCGAGCGGGCTGACCCGGCCGAGTCTTCGGTGGGTGATGCGGCCTTTGACGCGGCCGAGCATCTCGCCCAGCCGGCGGATGTCGGTCAGGCCCTGGGCGGCGTCGGCGCGGGTCGCGCGCAGGAGGATGTGGTCGGGCTCGTGCTGGCGCAGCACGTCGTAGATCAAATCGCTGCTGACCGTCACCTGGCGGCCGCTCTTCTGCTGGCCCGGATAGTTGCGCTCGATCAACCCGGCGATCACCGCGACGTTGCGGAAGGTGCGGCGCAGCATCGAGCTCTCATCCATCCAGGCCTCCAGATCGTCCCCCAACATGTCCTCGTCGAACAGGGCGGCAAGGTCGCCGACCGGGTGCGCCGACCAGACGCCCAGCACATAGTCGGTGGCGACGAAGCCGAGCGGGCCATACCCCGCGCGCTCCATGCGCTTGGTCAGCAGCATGCCGAGCGTCTGATGCGCGTTGCGGCCTTCGAAGCAATAGGCGACGAGATACTCCTTGCCGCCGCGCGGGAAGGTCTCGACCAGCAGATTGTCGCGCCCCGGCAGGACGGAGCGGAAGCGCTGGATCTCGAGCCATTCCGCCACCTGGGCCGGCAGGTCGCGCCACCGTTTGGGCTCGGCCAGCATGGCGCGCACCCGCTCCGCCAGGTGGGTCGAAAGCGGCAGGCGGCCGCCCTGATAGGCCGGCACCTTGGGCGCCTCGCCGAAGGCGCGGGTGACGATCGCCATGGTCTCGCGCACGCCCTCGAAGCGCAGCATCTGGCCGGAGAAGACGAAGGTGTCGCCGATCTCCAGCCCGAGGATGAAGTATTCCTCGATCTCGCCCAGGACCGGGCCGCCGCGTACGCGCACCTTCATGGTCACCGCCTCGACGATGGTGCCGACATTCATGCGGTAGCGCTGCGCGCCGCGCGGGCTGGCGATGCGGTAGAGGCCTTCCTCGGTGCGGGCGAGCCGGTGATAACGCTCATAGCCGCCCAGCGCGTAACCGCCATTCTCGACGAAGCGCAGCGTGTCGTCGAAGTCGCGGCGCGACAGGCCGGCATAGGGGGCGACGCGGGTGACCTCTGCGAACATGTCGTCCGCGTCGTAGGCGTAGGAGCAGGAGAGCCCCAGCAGATGCTGCGCCAGCACGTCGAGCCCGCCCGGCTTGGGCGGGTCGCCGTCCAGCGTGTGGGCGCGCACGCCTTCCAGCGCGGCGCGGCATTCCAGCAGCTCGAACCGGTTGGCGGGCACCAGGATGGCGCGGCTCGGACTGTCCAGCCGGTGGTTGGCGCGGCCGATGCGCTGTACCAGGCGGCTGACCCCCTTCGGCGCGCCGACCTGTACCACCAGATCGACGGCGGCCCAGTCGACGCCGAGATCGAGCGAGCTGGTCGCGACGACGGCGCGCAGATCGCCGCGCGCCATGGCGGCTTCCACCTTGCGACGCTGCTCGCGCGCCAGGCTTCCGTGATGCAGCGCGATCGGCAGATTGTCGTCATTGATGCGCCAGAGCTGCTGGAACACGACCTCCGCCTGCGCCCGCGTGTTGACGAAGACCAGGGTCGTGTTGTGCTGCTGGATGGCACCATAGATTTCCGGCAGCGCGTGCGTCGCCATATGGCCGGACCAGGGCATTTCCTCGCGCGTCTCCAGGATGCGGATTTCGGGCTCGACCGCCTCCTCGCTGACGATGCGCCGCACGCTGCCGGCATCGGCCTGCGGCGACAGCCAGGCGGCGAGATCCTTCGGCCAGGCGACCGTGGCGGACAGGCCGACCCGCCGGCTGTTTTGCGCCAAGGTGCTGAGCCGCGCCATGCAGAGCGCCAGCAAATCGCCGCGCTTGGTCCCGGCCAGCGCGTGCAGCTCGTCGACGATGACGGTGCGCAGCCGCCGGAACATGCGTGGCGCGTCGGCGTAGGAGAGGAGTAGGGCGAGCGATTCCGGTGTCGTCAGCAGCAGGTGCGGCGGCTTCTCGCGCTGGCGCTGCCGCTTGCGCTGCGGCGTGTCGCCGGTGCGGGTTTCCGCCGTGATGGTCAGGCCCATTTCTTCGATAGGGCTCTGCAAATTCCGCTCGATATCGACCGCCAGCGCCTTCAGGGGCGAGATATAGAGCGTGTGGAGCCCGGCCGGTTCCGTCTCCGCGATCTCGACCAGCGAGGGCAGGAACCCCGCCAGGGTCTTGCCGCCGCCGGTCGGCGCGATCAGCAGCGCATCCTCACCGTTGCGGGCCGCCTCCAGCATCGCCAGCTGGTGGT
>JAPPPC010000890.1 GCA_028817685.1 Rhodospirillaceae bacterium | reverse complement strand
ACACGGCATCGCGTGGTCGGCGCTGCGCCATGTCGATCAACGATCGGTCTGAGAAGACGACATAGGCCGGGACACCGCGTTCCTTCGCGAGTCGCAGCCGTAAGTTCTTGAGGGCCGCCAACAAGGCGTCGTCGGCGTCGTCCAGCTCCGGCAAAGGCGCGGCACTGCGCGATTTTCGAGTCGGCTTGGCGGGTGCCCGGTCTTCGCGATAGGCGAAACTCTCGTCCCCTTCCAGCAGTGTTTGCCCTTTGTCGGTTACGGACAAGCCGCCATAGCCTTCGATGTCGAGCTTCAGAAAACCGGCCGCGACGAGCTGGCGAATAATCGAGCGCCAGGAATCCTTGCTGCGATCGACACCGACGCCGAAGGGTGGCAGTTGGTCATGCCGTGCGCTTATGACCTTTTCCGTCTCCGTGCCGCGCAGCACGTCGATGATATGCGCCGCGCCAAATCGCTGTCCGGTTTTAACAATGGCGGTCAACGCCTGCTGGCCGACTTCAGACCCATCGAGAAGCTCGACCGGATCGAGGCAGGTATCGCAGTTGCCGCATGCCTCGCCCGTATCGCCGAAATAGGCCAGCAGGGTTGTGCGGCGGCAGGTGGCGGCTTCGCAATAGCCGATCAGCGCGTCGAGGCGCTGATGTTCACGCCGTCGCCGATCGTCGCCGCCGTCTTCCTGCTCGATGAAAACCCGCCGCATGCGGATATCGTCGAGCCCATACAGCATATGCGCCTCTGCGGGTTGTCCGTCACGGCCGGCGCGTCCGATCTCCTGGTAATAGGCCTCCATACTGCCTGGCAAATCGGTGTGGAAAACGAACCGCACATCCGGTTTGTCGATGCCCATGCCGAAGGCGATCGTCGCCACCATCACCTGGCCGGGTTCGGTCATGAAGATGTCCTGATTGCGGTCGCGGTCCCACTTGTCCATGCCCGCGTGATAGGGCAGGGCGGCAATACCGTTGTCGGACAGCAACCGGCTGATATTCTCCGTCTTCTTGCGGGACAGGCAGTAGACGATTCCGCTTTCGCCCCTGTGGCGTTGCAGGAATGCGAGCAATTGCTGACTGCCGTTGCGGCGCATCTCCACCGCCAGTTTGATGTTCGGCCGGTCGAAACCGGCAACGAAGATCTCGCCATCGTCTTCGAACAGTTTTGCGGCGATATCGCGACGCGTGGCATTGTCGGCCGTTGCGGTGAGGGCGGCGATCGGGACCCCCGGAAAGTGGTGGCGCAAATCAGCGAGCGCTTCATAGTCAGGCCGAAAGGCGGGACCCCATTGCGAAATGCAATGCGCCTCGTCTATCGCGATCAGGCGGATTGGCAATTTCGCCAGTGCGGCCAGCATCCGATCGGTCATCAAACGTTCCGGGGAGAGGTAAAGTAACCGTGTCTCTCCGGCGGCGACCCGCCGCCAGGCTGCGACATTGTCGGCCCGATCGCGGGCGGAGTTGATGGTTTCCGCGGCGACACCTGCCAGTCGCAAACTCGCCACCTGATCCTGCATCAGCGCGACCAGCGGCGACACGACAATTGTAAGTCCACCCAGCGCGAGCGCTGAGACCTGGAAGCAAAGCGACTTACCCGACCCTGTCGGCATCACCGCCAAAGCATTGCGGCCGGCGAGGAGGGCGCGGACGACAGGTTCCTGGCCTTCACGGTAGTCCTCGAAACCGAAAACATCGTGCAGGATGCGGCGGTCGTCCGTCGTCATGGCCGCTAGGCCGCCAGCAGTTCGGCGGCCTTGGTGCGGGCTGTGTCGGCCTCCGCCGCTTCACCGCAAGAGTCGAGTGCCTCAGCGTACATGTTCCAGGACGGGCCGCTGGTTGGCGCCATATCGGTGCGCTCGGCGAGCAGGACACGGGCCAGGCTGTGTTGTCCATCCTTCAAGGCGGCGTGAATCAGCATGCGTTCCCAAACATCGCGCTGCGCCCAACTGCCGCCGAGCGGCAGCATCCGGTAACGTGCGGACATCATGATATCGACGACCTGCGCGTAATCCTTCGCGCCGTGTGCCAGGATCGCCTCGGCGACCGGAATGCCGGCGTCGCGATAGGTGGTGGCAATGGTCACGCCCTTGTCGGCATTCTCCGCCGCGAAGTCGCGCATCGAGGCGAGCATGGCCTCCGCCTCCGCACGGCGGCCGCTCATGGTCAGCGCCATGATGTAGTGCAGATCGTTGAACGGACGCAATCGGGTGTCGATCCGATCAGCGCTGACCTCGGCAATTGAATCCCAACGATCGCCAACGTCTAGGCCCAGCATGTCGAACCGCATCAGCATGCTCGATGCGTTACAGATATCCGTATTGTCCTGCGACGGTTCCTTCCAGAATTGCCGATCATAGGCGTCGAGCACATCGTCGAAGCGCTCCAGCTCCAGATAATGCAGGGCGCGGTGCCACCACATGTGATGGGCGAAGATGCCGCGCTTCTGCCAGGCTTCTTCATGGGCGTCGACCCATTCGATGCCTTCCTGGCGCCGGCCCATGCCTTCCAGGACATGGGCGACGCAATGGCCGGCCCAGATGTCGTTTTCATTGATCTCGACAGCCCGTTTGCCGAGGGGTTCTGCTTGCGCAAAGTCGTGGTTCTCTTCCAGCGAGAAGGCACGGCAGCCAAGGACATAACCGTAGCCGGGCACCGATTCATCCCAGCGTGGCATCACCCGGGCCATCGAGTCGCGCATTTGCGCCAGGTCGCCCAGGAAGAAATGCATGGTATGGGCGATGCGCAAGGCAAGAATATCATGCGGATGGT
>JAPPPC010000452.1 GCA_028817685.1 Rhodospirillaceae bacterium | reverse complement strand
GCCGGTATGCTGGCACCGATGGACGATGCCGGCGAAAGGGTTTCGGAGAGCATGCGGTTCGATCGGGAACCATCCGATTTCGACCGCGCCCTGGAGGAGCTGGCCCCGCCGGCAGACGAGCGATGAGCGGCGACTTGGCGACTCTCGACCTCTGCACCCTCGCCGACCGAATTCGCGACCGCGAAATATCGGCGGAAGACGTCACATCCGCCGCCATCGCGCGCGCCGAAGCGCTGCAGCCCACCCTCAACGCCTTCATCCGGCTGGAAGCCGAGACCGCGCTCGAACAGGCGCGCGCGGTCGATGCGCGCCTCGCCAAGGGGGAGGATGTCGGGCCACTCGCCGGCGTCCCCCTCGCCCACAAGGACATGTTCTATCGCGCGGGCCTGCCGACCTCCTGCGGCTCGAAGATCCGCGCCGATTTCGTCGCCGACCGGACCGCGACGGCGCTGGCGCGGCTGGCGCAGGCCGGGGCGATCGATCTCGGCGGGCTCAACATGTCTGAGTTCGCCGTCGGCCCGATCGGCAACAACGTCCATTACGGCGACTGCCACAACCCCTGGAACCCGGACCACGCGCCGGGTGGCTCCTCCAGCGGCTCCGGCGCGTCGGTCGCCGCCCGGATCGTCTATGGCGCGCTGGGTTCCGACACGGGCGGGTCGATCCGCATCCCGTCCGCCATGTCCGGCGTGGTCGGGTTCAAGCCGACGCAGAACCGGGTCAGCCGCTACGGGCTGATGCCGCTCTCCTTCTCCTTCGACACCTGCGGTCCCTTGACCCGCACGGTGCGCGATACCGCGCGCATTCTCGACACGATCGCCGGGCACGATCCGAAGGACGCGACGTCGAGCCGCCGGCCCGGGCCCGGCTGCGAGGCGGCCTGCGACCGGCCGCCCGCCGGGCTCCGTCTCGGCCTCCCCACCAGCTATTTCTACGACGATCTCGACCCGGCCGTCGGCGCCGCGCTCGAGGCCGCACAGAAAGTGTTCGAAGATGCCGGTGTGCCGTTGCAGCCCGTGCCCGTCCCGTCCCATGACGAGATCCACCTGATCGGCGCCGCCGCGGTGGCCGCCGAAGCCGCCACGATCCACCGCACACGGTTGCGCGAACGTCCGGGCGATTACGGCCCTATGGTGCGCCGGCGCATCGAGTTTGGTCTGTACCAACCGGCGACCCGCTATCTCGAAGCGCTGTCCCTGCGGGAGAAATTCTTGCGCGAGTACTGCGCCACCGCTTTCGCCGACTGCGACATTTTGCTGACCCCGACCATGCCGGTCACCGCGCCGCGGCTGGACGAGGTGGACGTCTCCGACGGCAAGGGCATGACCGATCTGGTGCTCAAGGTCTCGCGCAACACCCGCCCGATCAGCTATCTCGGCCTACCGGCGCTCAGCGTGCCGTGCGGTTTCAACGAAGCGGGCCTGCCCATCGCCCTGCAGCTCATCGGCCGCCCCTTTGCGGAGGCACAGCTCTGCCGGTTGGGACATGCCTATCAGCAGGCAACGGACTGGCACATACAGGTGCCCAAGATTGCATCGAATTGAGGGAGCAAGCCATGGACCAGGATCTCGTCACCCATCCCGCCTGGATGGAATTCGATCTCGACGCGCTGGCGGCGAACTTCAAGGAGCTGGAGCGGCGCGTCGGGCCGGACGTCAAGATCATCGCCTCGCTGAAGGCGAACGCGTATGGCCATGGTGCGGTGGAAACGGCGAAGGTGCTGTTCGAACACGGCGTCTTCGCGCTCTCCACCGGATCGTTCCGCGATGCGATGGCGATCCGCGAGGCCGGCGTGACCACACCGATCCTGATGTTCGGCGGCAACCTGCCGGAAGCCACCACGCGCTATCTCGAATACGATCTGATCCCCACCGTCTACAATATGGAGACCGCGCGCGCCGTCTCGGAAGCCGCCACGGCACCGGTGCCGGTCTACATCAAGGTCGATGCGGGCATGGGTCGGCTCGGCATCGAACTCGGCGTGGCCGAGAAGTTTATCCGCGAGGTGTCGACCTTCAACAACATCAAGATCGAAGGGGTCTACACCCACCTCTCCTTCAAGGACGCGAAGGGCCAGGAATGGTCGAAGCGCGGCATCGAACGGTTCAACCGGTTGAACGACCGGCTGCGCGACGGTGGGCTCGACATCCCGGTGACCCAGGCGGTCGCCAGCGCCAATCTGATGGTCGGCCATATGGACGGGAGCAACGCGATCTGCCCGGGCGCACTGCTGTACGGCCTCAGCGCGGTCAATCCGGACCTCGCCCCGATCGAGCCCTTCCGACCGGTGCTGACGGCGATCAAGGCGCGGCTCATCCATGTCGGGGCCTTTCCCGACGACCCGGCCCTGAAGGAAGGCGGCTACCACACGGTGCGGCAGAGCGACCGGACCGGCGTCGTCCCGCTGGGCCTCTATGACGGCTACCGCAAAGCGCAGGGCGGCGCGCCGTCCGCGGTGCTGATCAATGGCAAGCGGCGCCCGGTGCTCGGCGTCTCACTGGAACATCTCACCTTCGACCTGCTCGGTGACGAGACGGTGAAGGTCGGCGACACCGTCACCGTGCTGGGCGCGGATGGCGGCGATGAAATCACCCTCGCCGAGATGGCCGGTTGGCAGGGCACGGGCCTCAACGATCTGCTGATGAATTTTGACGGGCGGTTGCCGGGGCGGTATCGCGGCGGCTAGAGCAACTCGTGATTAATCGGAATCACATTTGGTGATCCGATTAACACGTGAATTTGCTCTAATCCTTTAGAGCGCGC
>JAPPPC010000668.1 GCA_028817685.1 Rhodospirillaceae bacterium | reverse complement strand
CCGCAAGTACCGAAAGCCCTTCGCTTGCCCCATCGCAGGGAGACAGGCTGGTGAGGTGAACCCGCTCATAGGCGTCGTAGAAGATATCTCGGGCCTTGGTCCACCGATCACCGAACAATTCGGGGAAACTCTCGCGCATCGAACGGCGCACCCGCTGGCGGGTCTGATCCAGCGTCCACGGTTCCACATCCATCGCCTCGAAGGTTTGCCGCAAGGCTTCATGGATCGTCGGCCAGGTATCGACCAGCGTGTTGTCCCAGTCGAAGATGAGCGCGCGCGGTTTTTCGATGTCCACGGTCACGCCGAATTCTTCAAACCGGCACAGTAGTCCAAGTACCAGCCTTGCAAGCGTCGAGAGAGCGGCCCCGGCGTACCGTCGCCGATTGTCACCTCATCAAGTTCGACGACCGGCGTAACAAAGGAAGTCGCGCTGCTCAGGAAGGTTTCGCGCGCGGATTTCGCTTCCTCCACACTGAATGGCCTTTCCTCGAAGGTCAGGCCGGCTTCGGCCGCGATGCGCAGTAAAGTCTGCCGCGTAACGCCGCGAAGAATCTCGTGTCCTGCCGGCCGAGTCACCAACTTGTCGTCATGCGTTACGATCCAGGCGTTCGACGACGTCCCTTCCGTCACCATCCCGTCACCGTCGACTTGCCAGGCCTCATAGGCACCCACCGCCGCGGCTTCCGTCTTACCCATGCAATTCGGCAGCAGAGCCACCGTCTTGATATCGCATCGGGTCCAACGGATGTCCGGGATTGTAATCACTTTGACGCCGTCGCTGAGTTTCTTCTGCGTCAGAAAACGCACCCGTTTCGTGGTCATCACAATCGAGGGGCGCACGCCACTGGGAAACTTATGGTCGCGCGGTGACACGCCACGGGTTACCTGCATGTAGATCAGGCCCTCATTGACGCCGTTGCGCGCGATCAGCTCGTCCATCACAAGCTCCAACACCTTGCGGCTCAATGGCATTGCGATCGTCAACTCGGACAGTGAGCGCTCCAGTCGGTCGAGATGCGGTCCGGCATCGACCAATCGGCTACTCACAATCGGCACAACTTCGTACACGCCGTCGGCGAACTGAAAGCCGCGATCCTCGATATGCACCGCGGCATCACCGTGCGGCACGTACCGTCCATTCACATATGCGTAGCGCGCCATGCGTCTCCCCTTATCAGCGACACCCATCAAGTATCGCGATGCTTATCCTAGAAAAACTCCAATTGCACGGAGAACAGCCGCTCGACCTTTTTCACCGACCGGGCCGAGGCGAGCAAGATGACGTCGTCATTGTTCTCGATCATGGTGTCGGCCCGCGGGATGATGACTTCGCCTTCGCGCACCAAGGCGCCGACAATAACATCCGCCGGCAAGTCGGCTTCGCGCAGCGTTGTGCCCGCCAGCGACGAGGTTTCCACCGCTTCCGCCTCGATGATTTCCGCAAAACCGTCTGCCAAAGAATGCACCGAACGAATTCGGCCGCGCCGCACATGCTGCAGGATTGTGGAGACGGTAATCGTTCGAGGGCTCACCGCGACATCGATTCCCAAGGTAGTGATCAACGGTGCGTAGGACGTGCTGTTGATCAAGGTAATCGCACGTTCGACGCCATACCGTTTCGCCAGCAACGCCGCGAGTATGTTGGTTACGTCATCGTCGGAAACGGCGACCACCGTGTCCGCTGTTTCCACCCCTGCTTCCTTGAGGATCTCGGAGTCCAACGCATCCCCGAGCGTGATATTGGTGCTGGGCAACGCTTCGGCAACCGCTCGCGCGCGTTCCTTGCTGATCTCGATCAGACGCACCGTGATGCCGGCTTCGGATTCCAGCTCCTGCGCCAAATTCATACCGATATTGCCGCCACCGATGATGATGATGCGATGCGCTTCATCTTCTTCATGCCCGAAGGCCGCCAGCGCGCGCTGTACATGCGCCGTATCCGCCACGAAATACACCTCGTCGCCTTCCAGCATGTGGTCGTCGGCTCTGGGAATGAATGGCGTATCGGCGCGAATAATGCAGACAATCGCGATGCTCAGTTCGGGAAACAGTTCGGTCAGCTGCCGCAACGGCGTATTGACGATTGGACAGGTTTCCATGCACCGCACGCCGATGACCCGAACCCGGTCCTCTGCGAGCGGAATGATATCGAGCGTTCCCGGTACGGTCAGGCGTCGCTGAATCGCAGAAGCGACTTCGATCTCCGGCGAAATGATCACATCGATCGGCATGTTCTCACGGCTGAACATGCCGGCCCATTCGGGGCTCAAATAACTCTGGTGGCGAACCCGCGCGATCTTCGTGGGAACGGAAAACAGCGAATGCGCGACCTGGCAGGCCACCATGTTCACCTCGTCGGCGAAGGTAACCGCGATCAGCATGTCGGCATCGGCTGCACCGGCACGCTCCAGGGCATCGGGATGGGACGCATGCCCGACGAAAGCCTGGACATCCAGCGAGTCATTGATCTTGCCGATCAGCTCCGGCGATTGATCGATGACGGTAACGTCGTTGTTCTCCAACGACAGGTAGCGCGCGATATTGAAGCCGACCTGGCCTGCACCGCAGATCACGACTTTCATGACGCAGCCTTTCGCGACCGAACGGCATTTTGAACGCCCAACAGCTTAAGCTTGCGGTGCAGCGCCGCGCGGTCCATCCCGACGAATTCCGCCGTACGGCTGATGTTGCCGCTGAACCGAGTCAGGTGGAAGAACAGATATTCCCGCTCGAACGCCTCGCGCGCCTCCCGCAGAGGCTGGTTC
>JAPPPC010000704.1 GCA_028817685.1 Rhodospirillaceae bacterium | reverse complement strand
GCGGCGCGTCATTGAAGACCCCCAGGATCGCCCCCTTTGCGCCGGCGTCATGCAGCTCCTGCAATAGCCAGGCGGTGTTGCCGCGGCCGCCGCCGCCCGGGTTGTCCGCCACATCGGCAATGATCGTCGAGGGCAGGGACGGGTCTTCGCCCCGCGCCACCGCACCGGCGATGCATTCTTCCAACGAAGTGAGCCGCGGTGTGAACCGCTCGCGGTAGGCCCATACGCGCTCTGCCAGTTCGCGGCAAATCTTGCGCGCTTTGGCCATGTCGTCGCGCGTGGTCACCAGGAACGCCATGCCGTTGTGCGGCGTGTCGCCATAGGTGAAGCCGCCGGCGATGGAGATGTTCATGACATCTTCGTCGATCAGGGTTTGGCCGTAATCGATGATCTCGCCATAGGGGCCGCTGGCGGTCAGCTGGGTCACCTGCGGCGCGACGATCGGCAGGCGGATGAAGGCGGTCGTGGCCTTCACGTTGCCGAGCAATTCCTGCATCGCGCCGGCCGCCTCGACGCCGCGCTCGTACTGGTCCTCATGCGGGTTCGTGCGGTAGATGATCAGCGCGTCGGTCGCGTCCACCATCTCTTGCGAAATGTTGGTGTGCAGATCTAGCGTGGAAATAATTGGCACATCGGGCCCGACGATTTCACGCGCCATCAGAAACAGGTCGCCGTCCGGGTCGTGTATCTCCGTCGATACCGCGGCGCCATGTTCGCCGAAATAGACCGCATCCAGGGGCATCGCCGCTTCCAGCCGCTCCCGCATCTCTTCTTTGAGCTCCAGGTAGAATTCATGGTCGATCGGTCCGGCGGCCCCGACATCGGCATTGACGATCGGCACCGGTGTCCAGGGGCCGGCCTCGTTCATCGCATGGATGAATCCGGTCATCGTACCGACCATGCGCGGGTGTTCCTGCGCCGCGTCCTGCATGATTTCATCGCCGTACAACAGGACTTTCTCTTCGAAGTCGGCGCGGCTGACAGGCGGCGCGAAACGGTTGCTTTCGAGATGCAGCGCCAGGAGGGCGATGCGTTTGCCAGTGCTCATAGTCCTGCTCCCCGTTTTGCGTGACCTTACCGGGCGCCCGGCCGCCGCTTCAACCTGACGGTGGCCGTGTCGGCGTCCGCGAGAGGATATAAACCGGGATGAGGCCGCAGACGCTGGCAATACTGAGCGCCAAGAAGCAGTCCTGGAAGCCGGCGGTATTCGCCTGCGCGTAGATGACCTGCCCAAGATAGTGCAGCGCGCCCGGCTGTTCCGCCGCGTGGGCGACACCGGCCTCCGACAGCAGGTGGCGAACCGCATCCAGATAGGCCTGGCTGGTTGGGCTGGCGGCGGTTTGCGTTGCCGTCAGCGCATCGCTGTGAAAGGGCACGCGCGTTTCCAGAAAGGCGACCACGATGTTGAGCGAGAAGGCGGCGCCCAACATGCGGACGAAACTTACCGCGCCGGACCCCTGATTGACCTGATCCATTGGCAGCGATTTGAGCGCGGCGCTGTTCACCACCGGCGTGGTGAAGGCGATGCCGAATCGGATGAACAAGGTGAACGCGACGAAGGTCCAGAAGGGAGTGTTCACATCCGTACCGGCGAGCAGGAAGAATCCCACCGCGAAGGCGCCGAGCCCAAGGCTTAATAAGGTCTGGGCGGAAATCGTGTCAGACACGCGGCCGGCGATCGGGAAAAGGATGAGCAGCGACAGGCCGCCCGGCATCAGCAGCAGTCCGGCGCGTAGCGGTGTGTATCCCTGGATCTGCTGGACGAAGACGGGAATGAGGAAGGTCGAGGTCAGGAATACCCCGCCCGCGAAGAACGAGATGATGGCGGCGGAGCTAAAGCGCACATTGAGGAACAGCCGCACATTGAGCAGGGGATCGCGGATGTAGGTTTCCCAGGCGATAAAGCTGAGCGCTGCAGCGGTACCACAAATGAACAGCGAGACCACTTTGTCCGACACCCAGCCGTCGCGGGTACCACTGCTGAGGGCGTGCAGGAGGGTGAAGAGCGCGATGCACATCAGGACAAAGCCTGTGACATCGAACTGCGGGATCTTCTTCGGCAGCCGTCGGCTGGGCAGGAACACCAGCCCCATGGCCAACGCGATCACCGTGCTGGGTACGGTCAGGAAGAAAGCGTAGCGCCAATTGAACCATTCGATCGCGAATCCGCCGAGGGTCGGCCCCATGGCCGGTGCGAATACGATGCCCATGGCGAAGAAGCCCATGGCGCTGCCGCGCCGTTCCGGCGGAAAAACCTTGAAACAGATCGCCATGGCCAGCGGCTGGATGATCCCGGCGGTGAGGCCTTGCAGCAAGCGGCCGGCGCTCAGGATTTCCGCGTTGGGCGCCAGACCGGACATGCCCACGCCGATGAGAAATCCGAAAAGCGAGGTGATGTAGGTCGCACGTTCACCGAAGATGGAGACGAGCCAGGCCTGCAACAGCATCCCCGCGGTCATGGCGGCGAAAAAGCCCGAGGACAACCATTGCGCCTCGTCCCGTCCAATTCCGAAGGCGCCCATGATATCCGGAAAGGCGACATTGACCGTGGTCTGCGACAGAACCATCGTCATGGCGCCGAGCATGCAGGTTACGGACGCGAACCATTTGTAGGCCGGGCCGTACCGTGCGAACAGGTCTTCAATACTCTCGGCGGCCAATTCGCCCGCCTTTCGGTCTGCGTTTCGGGTCGGGCACCGGATTTGGTGCCAAGCCGTCTAAATTCGAGGAAACGCCTCTCCCGCGCAACGCGAAAACCGCGCGACATA
>JAPPPC010000151.1 GCA_028817685.1 Rhodospirillaceae bacterium | reverse complement strand
GCTTATAGCCGCGCGTGGTCCGCATCGCGATGCGGCCATCGACGACACGCAAATCGTGCCCTTCCCCAAGTTCCGCGCCCATCTGATCGGCGAGGAAAGAGTGTTCGAAATAGGCCGAGTTGTGGATGCCGGGCGTCAGCACAGCGAGTACCGGCCGTCCCATGCAGGCGTTCGGCGCACAATTGGTCAGCGACCGGCGCAGCCGGTTCGGGTAATCGCTCACATTCTGGACCGGTATCTTGGCGAAGAGTTCGGGGAACATCTTCAGCATCGTCTCCCGGTTCTCCAGCATGTAGGAAACGCCGGACGGCGTGCGGGCGTTGTCTTCTAGGACGAAGAACTCGTTCTCTCCCGTCCGGACCAAATCGACGCCAACAATATGCGTGTAGATGTCGCCTGGCGGCGCGACCCCGATCATCTTGGGCAGAAAGGCTTCGTTCTGCGCGATCAGTTCAACCGGCACCCGGCCGGCGCGCAAGATTTCCTGGCGATGATAGATGTCGTGCAGAAACGCGTTGATGGCGCGGACGCGCTGCTCAATGCCCCGCGCCAGCCGCGCCCACTCGCGGCCGGACAGGATGCGCGGGATGACATCGAACGGGATCAGACGCTCGGCGGCTTCCTGCTGATTGTAGACGTTAAACGTGATGCCGGTCCGGCGAAAGAAAATCTCCGCCTCCGCCGCCTTCTTGCGGAGCTGCGTCGGGTCCTCGTTATCGATCCATTGCCGATAGTCGTTATACGGTCCGCGCGGCGTCTCACCGACACCGAACATCTCGTCGAAAATGCGCGTCGCAGGCTCCATACGGCAACATTAGAGACTTTGGTCTATCACGCAAATGCTATCGTCGGTGCCGCGGCGAACGCTTAATACATATGCTGACCGCCATTGATCGAGAGGGTGGAGCCTGTGATGAAACCGGCGTCGTCGGCAACAAGGAACGCCACACCCCGGGCAATCTCCCCCGCTTCGCCGAGCCGGCCCACGGGGATTTGAGCGACGATCTTCTCCAGCACCTGGTCCGGCACCGCGGCAACCATGTCGGTCGCGATGTAACCCGGCGCGATGGCATTCACAGTGATGCCTTTCGCCGCCCCTTCCTGCGCAAGAGCCTTCGTGAACCCGTGAATGCCGGACTTCGCCGCCGCATAATTGACCTGCCCGTATTGACCGGCCTGCCCGTTGATCGATCCGATATTCACGATCCGCCCGAAACCGTTTTCGCGCATGCCTGAAATCACGCAGCGGCTCATGTTGAAGCAGGAACCGAGATTGGTGTCGATCACGGCCTGCCACATATCGGTATCCATCTTGTGCATGGTCCCGTCGCGGGTAATCCCGGCATTATTCACCAGGATTTCGACCGCTCCCAGATCCGCCGTCACCTGCTCGATGCCTGCCTGGCAGGCGGCCATATCCGAAACGTCCCACTTGTAGACCGGAATACCGGTCTCTGCCTTGAATTGGTTCGCACGGTCGTCATTGCCGCCATAGTTGGCCGCGACCGTATATCCCTTGTCCCGCAGTAACTCGCAAATCGCCGCGCCAATGCCGCGCGTACCGCCGGTCACCAATGCTACCCGTCCCATGGCACTCTTCCTTCTTCAAGCCGTGCGTACGCCATTCCTGTGGCCGTCGCCAACGGTATGTTACCCACAACACCGAACGGCCGAACCGCACAGATCTCCGGGATCTCTTCGCAATTCGTCCGGTCGGCAGCCCAATAATGCTGCAATGCAGCAATATATTGCATTGCAGCATTTCCGGCGCAAGGGAAAAAGTGCCGCATCCGGTGTGTTTCTATGATTAAGGTTTCCTTAAGCCGTCGCAGATAACGTTTTGGATGACAAGGAGAGTCCGTCCCAAACGGTTCACCAGAAATTGGGGACTGTTGGAGAACGGTACGACAGCATCGAAGCGGGACCCAGCGGATGGCCGAAGCCCTAATCTCAAGGCGCGAAGCGACGGAATTGATTGATCTGTTGATGGACACCGACGGGCCAAAGCAGATGCGTCGCAAACCGGGCCGGCCCGGTCCCAAATCACGCCGGTTCGGACGGTGTGAGCTGGCAGAGCTGCTCGACGCGATCTACGGGCGCGAAGAAGTCCGCAACGACCATCGCGAAGAGAACGAAATTATCGAGGTTCTGGAACGCCTCGCGGGCTGACCAAAAGACCTCTCCAGAGCCCGTTCCTTTACAACGCCAAAGACAAATTCTCGTCATCCAAGTCGAAGCTATCAGCGGCTTCGGCACCCGCGCGCCGATCCGGTCCCAGGAAGGGGCGGTCTGCGCGCCGGCGATCGGGCCCGAAATAGGTCGGTGATCTTACATATACGCGCTGATCCTCGATGACCGATACGATCCGGCTGTACAGCTTCTGCGGTGTAAAGGGCTTGGCGAGAAATTCCGTGATGCCCATGTCGCGTGATTCCTTTACCCGCTCGATCTCCGTGAATGCGGTGAGCATGATGGTCGGTACGTAAGGATTGGGCGAGTCGATGGCGTTGCGTAGCTTTTCCAGGAACTCCAACCCATTCATCGGCTGCATCACCCAGTCGATGATGACAATGTCCGCTGGGAAGTTTTTGAGTTCCTGATACGCCGCTGTGCCATCTCTGGCAGTTCTGATCTCTCCGACCCCAAATACCTTGAGAATATCGCGGACGAGAAACCGCATGTAATTGTCGTCTTCAACCAACAGAATATTCAGATTCCGGAAACTGTAGGCCATTGGCTGCCCACCCCTTTTCACCCCGTTCTTGGGCAAGAT
>JAPPPC010000708.1 GCA_028817685.1 Rhodospirillaceae bacterium | reverse complement strand
CTTTCGCACATTGCTCGATCAGGTAGTCGTAGGTCTTGTCGATCAATTGGCGATTGAAGTCGCACCGTTGTGGCGCGATCGCGGTGCGAATGACGATGCCCCCTTCTTTGCGGAGCGCCTCCTTGATGTAGGTGTGACTGTAATCGTTGTCGATTTCAGCGAATGTGATTTCCGGACCGCTCAAAACGCGTAACCCCGCAATTGGCCACCATCCAGGGGAAAGACACCGCCGGGATTGAAGGACGCGTTATCGGAACACAGGAAGCCGACAAAGCTCGCCACCTCTTCCGGTGTCCCGAAACGTCCAAGAGGACAGCGTTCGTCGAGATATTTTTGGACGCGCGCCGGATCGTCAGACCTTTGCTGTTCCCAATAGCCACCTTCGGTCTCGACGACGCCCGGCAGAACCGCCGACATGATGACCCCATCGGCGCCCAAAAGACGCCCGACGCAGCGCGTGTAGGCACACAGCGCCGCCTTGGCCGCGGCGTAGGATGGCGGTCCGTTTAGTTCCACCGCCGCCACGGAGGCGATATTCACGACCCGCCCCCACTTCGCGTCCCGCATCGCCGGCACCAGCGACCGGTTGAGCTCGACCGCGACGTCGAAATTGAGCCGCATGACCTTGCGCCATTCTTCGATCGGCGCGAAAGGATCGTTGACGTCGCACGTGCCGCCCAGATTGTGGACCACGATCTCGGGTGCCCCGAACTTTGACAGGGCCTTGACCAATTGCGTGGGACCTTCCTCGGTTGCGAGATCCAGCGCGATGGCGGCGTGGGGAGACGACTCGGCCTGCAGCGATGCGACAACGTCCTCCACGTCGCTTGCGGTCCGTGCGGCGACGGCGACCGCCACCCCCTGTTCCGCGAGATGTTGCGCGATGGCCCGGCCGATACCGCGCCCGGCTCCGGTCACGAGCGCGCGCTTGCCTGCCAGGTCCCCCGCCACCTAACGCACCGTCAGATAATGTTGACCGGCAGGATGCATTGCTCGGCACCCAGCTGGTTCGCCCGGCCGATCAGCACACGTCCATAGTCGGGCGCGGTGATAAGGATCGCCGCCTTGCCGTAATCGACATCCTCCTCCGCCGGCGAGGTCCTGACGGGGAAGCCGGGATAGTATTTGTTCTGACGCGCGGGATCGTCGTCGATGATGTATTCGAGGAAATCCACGTCGCCCATGTAGTAGGCCAGGCTGGGGAAATTCTGCGCCGCACCGAGACCATAGATCTTGCGCGCACCGGCGGCATGCACCGCATCGAGACAGCCCTTGATCTGCTGATCGAACCGTTCTTTCCGCTCGGAGACCAGTTCCTTCGTCGCCCGGCGCAGGTCGAGCTCGCACCGTTTGCCCGGCCCCTTGCGGAACGCGACCATGATCGCGCCCCAAACCGCGTACAGCACGTCGTGCCCGAGATATTCACCGCCCGCACCCTCGATCATGCGGATGAACGAGTCGAGCGTGAATTGCTGATAATGCTGATGGGAGAATTGGTCGAACCGGCAATTGTCGAGCAGCATATCCGTGCCCGGCACCTGAATGACGAACATCGCATCGTCGTCGCAGACCTCGAAAAGCCGCTCGAGAACCAGCCGCGGTTCGCGAATATGCTCGAAGACGAAGGAGGAGACGACGAGATCGGGCTTGCCGCCCAGCGCGGCGTCGAAATCGACGTTCTCCACGAAATCGCCGACAACCTTCACGCGGTCGCGCAGTTCCGGTTCCAGGTCGGTGCCGAACTCCGATTCCTTACCACGCCAGACCGGGTCGATGCCGCTTGCGGTGCCGCAAATATCCAACAAATTGCGCAACAGGAACGCGTCGTTGCAGCCCACCTCGATGACCCGCTCGAAACGCCTGTCACCGGCCATCTTCTTGATGTAGTCGGCGAAATACAGATTGCTCTTCGAGGCCGTGGCGCTGTTCGACGTCCGGTGCGTGAAACTGTCATTGTACAGGAACGCCGGATCGAGCGTGTCACGCAATTGCATATGGCCGCAATCCGCGCAGATCATCATCGCCTGATCGACCGGCGGGTTGTCGGCATCGTCCGGACTGTCGGCGAAGATCGCGATCTGCGGGAATTTCGGCAAATCGATCACTTCCTGCAGATTGCGGGACAGGCAGGCGGAACAAATCTCGTTCGGTTCGGCCTTGATCTCTCGGTACGTCTTGGTCATGCGTCGACCTGCTTCAATTTGTGGGTTCGATAGTCGCGATCGCTTTCCGACAGCGCGGTTTGATAACCGAGCAGCATCGCCAGGTCCGGGTCGTCGCGGAACCGGCCGTCGAGCGCGCGCGGAAACTCGATGGATTGCTTCAATAGGGGATGGGTTTAGATCTGGACCACGGAATGGCGCGCCCGATCGGAAACATTCTGACCGCCGCGATGAAAGAGCGCGGAATTGAAAACAAGCAGAGCGCCGGGACCGGCCTCGACCACTTTTTCGTGGTCAGCCACATAGCGGTCGGAAGGGAGCGTCTCGAAACGATGCGACCCTTCCAAAATGGAAATACCTCCATTCTCCAGCGCCGAGCCATCCAAAAGGAATATGACTGAGAACGAAATCGGCCGTGAGGTCGTGAAGTTCTGATAGGCCGGCTCGCGATGCCATACGGATGCCGGGTGCCGCTCGTTCGGCGCGCTGATGACGCCCCGTTGCACGTTCAGCGTAAACAATGGGCCGAAATAGTGCCGCATCACCTTCATCAGGAACGGATCGGTCAAGACCTCACGGGAGCCAGCGGCTTCGATGAAGGGGCTGCGGCAC
>JAPPPC010000479.1 GCA_028817685.1 Rhodospirillaceae bacterium | reverse complement strand
AGACAGCCGTGTATCCACCGAAAATCCGATGTTTGAGGAAATCGACCAGCCCGGGATCGGCCGCTATCTGGCGTCAGGGCCCATGCTCGACTTCGGCGCCGCGCCGCGTACGTCGGTCGTGCCAGCCCCGTTGCTTGGCGGCAATACAGACGAAATCTTGGCAGGCGAACTCGGTCTCGGCGATGGTGAGATCGGCCGGCTCCATGACGCCGGCATCGTCGCCGGCGCCATGGCTTAAAAGCGCAACAGTCCGCTTAACTGCCGGCTTTCAGCGCGTCCCAATACTTCTTGTTCACGCCGTCGATAATTTCGTCATGCATCACGCCGAGACAGGCGCGATAGCTGTAGCGTGAATCATAGCGCTTGATGACCGCGTGATCCGTCACGCTGCGGCAGGCGAAGAACGCATCCTTGACGTAAGCCACCGCATCCGCCGAAGCGGGCTGTTGCATCGCGGCGTTACGCGCGGCTTCACGCTCCGTCTCGCTGGACGCTCGATCGCGCGGCAGCGCATTGATCGCATAGCGCACCATCCGCGCACCGGTCAGCTCATCATTATGTTTGGACAGAACCCGTTCGGCAGTCCCGCGCTGCGTCGTTTCTGCGATCTGCAGGTCGGACGGCGTCTGCGGATTCGGATCATCTTGATCGGCGTCCGGGAACAGCAAGACATTGCCGGTAACACGGACCGCCAGAGAGGTTAGTCCATGCTGCCGCATGACCGCTTCATCGACGCTTAAAGTGACAGCGTAATGTTCACGTTCCGCATTGACGTTGAGCAACTTCGCAGCGGGCAGCACCATCTCCTGGCCCGCAGCCGTGCGGCCGATCAACGTCATCGTATCCTCGACACGGCTACTGCGCGCGCCCTGAATTTTCGCGTCGCTCGCGCGGACGCTATAGCTTTTGCCGCGCTGTGGGTTGCTGCGGTCCGGCTGCAGACAAATTGCGGCCACTTCGGTCGAGCAGATACCGTTCTCGCAGGTTAACGGCATCTCATCCGATGGGGTAACGACCATCAGGACTTGTGGCGCCGCGGTGGCCGCACCGATAAACCCAATGGCTCCGAAAATTGACGCAACGGCGAAGACTCCAGCTCGCATGACCTTAACTCCCCTGTTCGTTCGTCTCCGTTTCATCATAGTTGAATTCACTTAAGGACAAAATAACGGTCGAGGAATCGCCATGACCGGGTTTTCCGGAATTTGCGGTTAAGCGCACAGCAGAAAATCTGTATGGTCCGGCAAAATTCAGGGAGTGTCTCAATGCCATCGAAGAAAGGTCGCTGGGTCGCCGTGACCGCGACGGACGATTTTCCAGTTGCCATGAAACCCGTCCGGGAAGCGTTGAAGGGAATCGCCCCGGTGCGCACGGTCCCATTACCCTTCAGCCCAATCAGCGCGGCGCAGGAAAAAAAGTTTGCCAAACTGTTCCAGGGTGCCGCGGGCATGCTTCTTCGGCCCGGTTACATTACACCGAGCCTGCTGGACCAATTGCCCGACTTGAAAGTCGTCGCCGTGCATGGTGCGGGCGTCGACCAGGTCGATGTGGATGCCTGTAGCGAACGCGGTGTCCTCGTGACGAATGCGCCCGGCGCAAATGCCGATTCGGTTGCCGAGCTGACCTTGGGTTTGATGATCAGTCTGGCGCGCCAAATTCCGCAGAGCGCCTGGCAGGTACATCATCAAAACGCGTGGGGCGACGCGCGGCATACCGGCAGCGAACTTCGTGGCAAAACTCTCGGTCTGGTCGCCGTCGGCCAAATCGGCCGCCGCGTTGCCCATCTTTGCAAGGCATTCGGCATGAAGGTCTGCGGGTATGATCCAGGGCTGACCGCAAAAGAGATGCGCGCGCTTGGCGTGCGCCCGATGAAGCTGGACGCACTGCTTGCGGAAGCGGACTATGTCTCCCTACATGCGCCGCATTTGCCGGCGACACACCACCTGATCGACCGCAAGGCAATCGCCAAAATGAAGAAAGGCGCTTTTCTGATCAACGCCGCGCGCGGACCGCTGGTCGATGAAGCGGCGATGGCACGCGCGCTTAAGAGCGGCAAGCTTGGCGGGGCGGCGCTGGATGTGCTGGAAGGCGAACCGCCGGATCCCAAGAGCCCGATTTTCAACGCACCAAATATTCTGCTGACACCCCATATGGCGGGTTCGACCGGAGAATGTCTCGAAAGGATTGCCGGCACGGCCGCTGCCGATATCGCGCGCTTCCTCGAAGGCAAACGTCCTAAATATCGGATCAACCGGCCCCGGCGCTAACACAAAGGCAAATTGATGACTGACAAATCCTCTAACACGCCCAAAGTCGATCCCGATGAGATCCTGGAGGGTATCCGGACCTGGGTTGAAATCGAGTCGCCTTCGAATGACGGAGATGCGGTCAACCGCATGGTCGATAAAGTCGAAGCGGACATGCGGGCCATCGGCGCCGAAATTGACCGAACGCCGGGCCGCGACGGGTTCGGTGACATCATGACCGCGCGTACACCCTGGGGCGGCGACGGCCCCGGAATCCTCGTCGTCAGCCATACGGATACGGTGCATCCGATCGGCATGTTGGACGACGTGTTACGCTGGCGGCGCGAGGGCGACAGCGTCTTCGGCCCGGGTATCTATGATATGAAATCCGGTGCCTACATGGCCTATTACGCCTACCGGCATCTGGTCCGTCAGGGCAAGCAGACGCCATTGCCGATCACGTTCATGTTCGTGCCCGAAGAGGAAGTCGGCAGCCCGACCTCACAGGCCGCCATCGAAGCCGCCGCACGCG
>JAPPPC010000885.1:3663-11636 GCA_028817685.1 Rhodospirillaceae bacterium | reverse complement strand
ATTATGAACCGCGTCGTGTTGTGCTTATGGTCTTCCATAGTGTCGCGCAGGATGTCGAGATCGTAGATCTCGGCTGCAAGATCCGAAGCAATGGCGGCATGCGTCGGGTCCGGCGACGCGGCGAGGTCTTTGGCCGCACCCGCCGTATCGGCGTGGACATGGGGTTCCAAGCCGAGGGACCGGATGGTCTCGCGGCATTGCGACAGCGCCTGGTGGTGACTGCTGACAATCTTCAGATCTTCGATTTTGGCGCCTTTGATGCCGAGTAGATGGTGATGCACGGGCTGGAAATGCTCGGCGATGATATGCAGCTCGGATTCCGGCAGCAGATGATGGATATCCGCGACGCGGCCTGCGGCGGAGTTCTCGATCGGAATCATCGCCAATCGGGCGTCGCCGTCGCGCACGGCGGCGAACACATCCTCGAAGGACGGACAGGGTAATGGTTCCATATCTGGATGCACCGCGCGGCACGCCATATCGGAGTTCGCGCCGGGCTGGCCTTGATAGGCAATCAGATTGTCGGTGTCGGACGCCATTTTTTCCTGAGTTCCAATCGGTTAGGGCGACAGCATGTCCCGCGCCCGGGTCAAATCGGCGGGAGTATCGACACCGAGCGGGACCGTGTCAACGAGCGCCACATCGATACGCATGCCGGCTTCCAGGGCGCGCAACTGCTCCAATTTCTCCCGTTGCTCCAGCAGGCCGGGCGGCAGTTCGACGAAGCGCTGCAGGGCGGCGCGGCGGTAGGCGTACAACCCGATATGGTGATACAGCGGGCCATCGCCCGTCGGCGCTGTCGCCCGGGTGAAATAGAGGGCGCGACCGACCGAATCAGGCGGTTTGACGGCAAAAACCGCTTTCACCACGTTCGGGTTTGTGCGTTCTTCCGGAATCGTGATTTCCGCCGCGATTGTCGCGATATCGACGGCCGGGTCGGCGAGAACTTCGAAGGCGGCGCGGACCGAATGGGGGTCGATCGTGGGCAGGTCACCCTGCACATTGACGATGGCGTCGTGCCTGCCATCCGGGTCGAACCGGGACAACGCCTCATAAATTCGGTCGGATCCGGACGGGTGCGCCGGGTCGGTCAGGACGGCATCGCCATCGGCATCCCGCACGGCGGCAACGATTTCTTCATCTCCCGCGGCTATCACAACCGGACCGATATCGGCTTCTCGCGCCCTGTCCATGACATGGACGATCATCGGTTTCCCGTGGATGTCGGCCAAAATTTTGTCGGGCAACCGGGTGGAGCTGAGGCGCGCGGGAATGAGAATGATGGGATTGCGTGGAAGCGACATTCGAGGCCGGATTGTTAATGAGTGCTTAGGCGGAGACTGCTGGACGTGTTAACCGGTTCCGATAACCGGCGGCATTTGCATTTCGCGGTGACTGTGATTATACCGCTTACACAAGGCGGTGTACGGCTTTTTCGTACAGCGGCCGGGGGTACATATGGCGCTGGCGACGGCGTTTTGACATCGGGGGAATGGGTATGAATGGTGACCCGTTATTAGTGAACAAAGTTGTCGGCTCGGTCATCTTCGCGGGATTGATTGCGATGGTTGCCGGCTTCATCGCCAATTTGGCCTATAGCCCCCAAATGCTCGACAAGATGGCCTACAAGATCGGCGGCAACGCGCCGGTTCAGTCGGCCAGCGCGACCGCGGCGCCCGCCGGGCCGGAAGACATCACCGGTATGCTGGCATCCGCCGATGCCGCTGCTGGCGAAAAGCTGTTTAAGAAATGCGCCGCCTGCCACACCTACAAAAAGGGTGGACCGACCAAGCAGGGTCCGAACCTCTGGAATGTCGTCGGGGGCGACCGCGGTGTTGTGGATGGCTTCAAGTATTCCAAGGACATGAAGGAGATGGCCGGCAAGTGGACGATCGCCGACCTGAACACCTTTTTGTACAAGCCGAAGATGCTGGTGAAGAAGACCAAGATGAACTTCGCCGGATTCAAGAAAGCCAAGGACCGCGCGAACATCATCATGTTCCTGCACGGCAAGGCTGATACGCCTATGGCGCTGCCCAAATAGGGCGGTTGCCGGGCGGTTAGAAGGGCGGGCGATGACAGCGTCCTGTCCGGCTGAATACATCGCAATTGCGGAAACACTGGCGGACGCGGCGCGGCCCATAGCGCAGCGCTATTTCCGTGCCGGCATTCCGATCGAAGCGAAGGCCGACGATAGTCCCGTCACCAGGGCGGACCGGGAGATCGAAACGGCGCTGCGCGAGATCCTCGCCGATACCTGTCCAGATCATAGCGTTGTTGGGGAGGAGATGGGCGGCGTGCCCGACGGTGACGGACCGCTCTGGGTCCTTGATCCGATCGACGGTACGAAGGCGTTCGTCACCGGCATGCCGGTGTTCGGCACCTTGATCGCGTTGGCGATCGAAAGCCGGTTTGTGCTCGGCGTCATCGACCAGCCCATCAGCGGCGAACGCTGGCTCGGCGCCGCAGGGCGGACAACTGAATTCAATGGGATAAATTCGCATGTCAGCGGGTGCG
The DNA here is from genome assembly GCA_028817685.1 of Rhodospirillaceae bacterium. Lineage (GTDB taxonomy): Bacteria > Pseudomonadota > Alphaproteobacteria > UBA8366. Next base: position 9,119 of record JAPPPC010000885.1, on the reverse strand, counting down.
ACACCCTGGCGGCCGCGCGGCTATTCACGACAAGCCCTGAATATTATGGCCGGGCGGGACTTTTGGACGCGTTCGACCGGTTGCGCCAGCAGGTGCTGATCACGCGCTATGGCGCGGATTGCTACGCCTTCGGCCTGCTTGCATCCGGACATGCCGATATCGTCGTGGAGGCGGACATGAACCTTTGGGACTACGCCGCCCTGGTGCCCGTCGTCGAAGGGGCCGGGGGCGTGATGACGGATTGGCAAGGCAATCCGTTGCGGGCCGAAGGCAACGCCCATGTGATCGCTTCGGCGGCGGCCGACCTGCACGCGGAAGCATTGCGCTGCCTGAACACGGAAAATTGTTAACCCTTGTTCCGTAGGCTGGGTCTGGAATTAAGGGCTCGGAAATCTCAAATAATTGCCTTAATTCCGTCTATGCTGTTTCAGGCAAGGTTAATCGCGCATCGATCAAGGAGCCGCCCGTGATCCGCACCCTCGGAACCGCCCTTTTCCTCAGTGTTGCCGCTTCCACCGTTTCCCCCGCTGCCGCAGAGCCCAGTCACGGCCTCGCGATGCATGGCGATTTGAAGTATCCGGCGGATTTTAAGCATTTCGAATATGTGAACCCGAATGCGCCCAAGGGGGGCGAGGTGAAGCTGGCGGCGACCGGCGGGTTCGATACCTTCAACCCTTACGTGGTCAAAGGACGCACGGCCGCCGGTATCGGACACCTCTTCGAAACCTTGATGACCAGCTCGGCGGACGAGGCCTTTTCCGAGTACGGCCTGCTGGCGGAATCGGTGGAAACGCCGGAGGACCGGTCTTGGGTCGAGTTTACCCTGCGGGCGAATGCCAAATGGCATGACGGCAAACCGGTGACGGTCGAAGACGTGATCTGGACATTCAAGATGCTGAAGTCCAAGGGGCGTCCGTTCTTCCGCTACTACTATTCGGATGTGCTTGAGCCGACCAAGACCGGCGAACGGAAGGTGCGGTTCAATTTTTCAGGTGGTGTGAACCGTGAGTTGCCACTCATCGTCGGGCAACTCCCGGTTCTCCCGAAACATTATTGGGAGGGGCGCGACTTCGAGGCGACAACCTTGGAACCGCCGCTCGGCAGTGGTCCCTACCGCATCAAGGAGTTCGAGCCCAACCGTCATATCGTCTATGAGCGTGTGGCGGATTATTGGGGCAAAAACAGTCCGACGCAGGTCGGGTTCAACAATTTCGACCGTATTCGTTACGACTATTATCGGGATTCGACTGTGTCGGTCGAAGCATTCAAGTCGGGCGCCTTCGACTATCGCCGCGAGAACGCGTCGAAAGTGTGGGCAACGGCCTATGAAACGCCGGCCAAGCGCGACGGCATGCTGATCAAGAAGACCTTCGAGCATAACCGGCCGGCCGGGATGCAGGGTTTCGTGATGAACCAACGCCGCGCCAAATTCGCCGATCCAAAGGTACGCCAAGCGTTGGCCTACGCATTCGATTTCGAATGGTCGAACAAGGCGCTGTTTTACGGGCAGTATGTCCGCACGCGCAGCTATTTCGACAATTCTGAGCTGGCATCAGTCGGCCTTCCCAAAGGCGATGTCCTGGCCATCCTGGAAAAATACCGCGGGCGGATTCCCGACGCAGTCTTTACGAAGGTGTACGAACCGCCGAAGACGGACGGCTCGGGCAATATCCGGCGCAATTTGCGCACTGCGCTATCGCTTCTCAAGCAAGCGGGATGGGCGGTCGACCTCAAGACCAAGAAGCTCACCAACGCTGCGTCCGGCGAAACGATGTCATTTGAAATCCTTCTCGTCAGCCCGTTGTTCGAACGTATCGTGCTGCCCTATATCCGGAACCTTAAGCGATTGGGAGTCGAGGCGCGGGTGCGCACGGTCGAGTCGGCGCAATACAAGGAGCGGCTCGACAATTTCGATTTCGATGTGATGGTCACGGGGTGGGGTCAGTCCGCCTCGCCGGGGAACGAACAGCGCAGCTATTGGGGCACCGAAGCCGCCGCGCGCAAGGCAAGCCGCAACCTGTCCGGCATCAAGGACCCCGTCCTCGATGAATTGATCGAATTGATCATCTCGGCGCCTGACCGCAAAAGCCTTGTGACCCGTGTGCAAGCGCTCGACGCGGTGTTGCAGTGGAAGCACCTCGTGGTGCCGCACTGGCATATTCCGTACGACCGGCTCGTTTTCTGGAACCGGTTCGGTCAGCCGGCCAAGACGCCCGACCAGGGAACGCAATTCATGGCCTGGTGGATCGATCCTTCGAAGGACCAGAAACTGGCGAATTACCGCAGTTCGGCGACGAAGAGCAACTGATCAGACTGCGTCTACATGCTGCCCTATATCATCCGACGTTTGCTGCTGGTCGTCCCGACCCTGTTCGCGATCATGGCGATCAATTTCGCCATCGTGCAGTTCGCGCCGGGCGGCCCGGTCGAGCAGCTCTTGGCGGAGATCGAGGGGACGGCCGTCGACGCGACGGCGCGGATAAGCGGGCAATCGGGTGGTGAGGTAAGTACCGGACCTCAAGCCCGGCCCGGCGGGAGCGACGGCGCCGGCGGCGAGAGTACCTATCGCGGCGCACAGGGACTCGATCCCGAGTTCATCAAAGAGATCGAGAAGCAGTTCGGCTTCGACAAACCGCCCTTGGAGCGGTTCGCGCTGATGCTTGGCAACTACGCGACATTCGATTTCGGCAAGAGCTATTTCCGCGACGAGACCGTGATCAACCTGGTGCTGGAAAAGATGCCGGTGTCGATCTCGCTCGGCCTGTGGACGACCCTGCTGGTTTATTTCATTTCCATTCCGCTGGGCGTCGGCAAGGCGGTACGCGACGGATCGAAATTTGATGTCTGGTCTAGCATGGTCGTCATCGTCGGCAACGCCGTCCCAGGCTTCCTATTCGCGATCTTGCTGATCGTCCTGTTCGCCGGTGGGCAGTATTTCGACTGGTTTCCGTTGCGCGGCCTGACCTCCGACAATTGGGCAGAGCTGTCCTGGCCGGCCAAGGTGGTCGATTATTTCTGGCACCTGGCGTTGCCGCTCACGGCGATGCTGATCGGGTCCTTCGCGACTCTGACCTTGCTGACCAAGAACTCCTTCCTGGAGGAGATCAACAAGCAGTTCGTCGTCACCGCGCGGGCCAAAGGTCTGACCGAGAACCGCGTTCTCTACGGGCACGTTTTCCGCAACGCGATGTTGATCGTCATCGCTGGTTTCCCCTCCGCCTTCATCAGTATCCTGTTCACCAGCACTTTGTTGATCGAAATTATCTTCTCGCTCGACGGGCTGGGCCTGCTGGGCTTCGAGGCCGTGATCAACCGCGACTATCCGGTGATGTTCGCTTCGCTCTACTTCTTCACCCTGCTGGGTTTGATCATGGGCATCGTCAGCGACGTGATGTACATGCTGATCGACCCGCGGATCGATTTTGAGGCGCGCGGCGCATGACCGATGCGGCGATCAAACAGGATCGGTTCCTGGGCTTCGCGATTCGACCCCTGACCCGGCGGCGTCTCGAGAATTTCAAGGCCAACAGACGCGGCTTCTGGTCGTTGTGGATTTTTCTTTTCCTGTTCTTCGTGTCGCTTTTCGCGGAAATGATCGCCAACGACCGGCCGATTCTGATCGGCTATGACGGTGGTTTCTACACGCCGTTCCTATTCTCCTATTCGGAGACCGAATTCGGCGGCGAATTCCCGACCGAGGCGGACTACACCGATCCCTTCGTGGTCGAACTGATCGAAAAGAAGGGCTGGATCCTGTGGCCGCTGATCCGCTTCCGGTACGACACCAACATTACCGATCTGGGCGTGCCGGCGCCGTCGCCGCCGACGACGCGCAACTGGCTCGGTACCGACGACCAGGCGCGCGATGTGGTGGCCCGGATGATTTACGGCTTCCGCATTTCCGTGGCGTTCGGGCTTATTCTGACCTTCTTCAGCTCACTCATTGGCATCGCGGCCGGCGCGCTGCAGGGCTATTTCGGCGGGCTGCTCGACCTGCTCGGGCAACGGTTGATCGAGATCTGGGCGGGTATGCCGGTGCTGTTCATTTTGATCATCCTGGCCAGCATCGTGACGCCGAATTTTTGGTGGCTGCTCGGGCTGATGCTGCTGTTCAGCTGGACGGCGCTGGTCGGTTTGGTGCGCGCGGAAGTGTTGCGGGCACGCAATTTCGAATACGTCAAGGCGGCGCGGGCGCTGGGTGTGTCGGACCGCACGATCATGTTTCGGCATGTGCTGCCGAACGCGATGGTTGCGACTCTGACCTTCCTGCCGTTCATCACGTCGGGCGCGCTGGTCACGCTGACCTCGCTCGACTTCCTCGGCTTCGGCCTGCCGCCGGGTTCGCCTTCGCTGGGTGAGCTGCTGAAACAGGGTAAGGACAATCTGCAGGCACCCTGGCTCGGTATCACCGGCTTCGTCGTCATCAGCGTCATGCTGACCCTGCTGGTGTTTGTCGGCGAGGCGGTGCGCGACGCGTTCGACCCGCGCAAGGCACAGCGGTAGGATGGACGCAATGGCGACGGACAAGCTTCTCTCCATAGACGATCTTTCGGTCAGCTTTGCGACACCGGGCGGCGACGTTGATGCCGTACGGCACATCTCCTTCGATATCGGCGAAGGCGAGACCGTGGCGCTGGTCGGCGAATCGGGTTCCGGCAAGTCGGTGACGGCACTGTCGGTGCTGCAATTGCTGCCCTATCCTGTGGCGCGCCATCCCAGCGGCTCGGTCCGGTTCCAGGGTGACGAAGTTATGGGCGCCGACGAGGCCGCCTTGCGCGGCATCCGCGGCAACCGGATTTCGATGATCTTCCAGGAGCCGATGTCGTCGCTCAATCCGCTGCACACGGTGCAGAAGCAAATCGCCGAGACTCTGATCCTGCACAAGGGGTTGTCGGAGGCCGAAGCGCGTGCCCGGGTGCTGGAGTTGCTGAAGCTGGTCGGGCTGGCGAACGCGGAACAGCGGCTGACCGCCTATCCGCACGAACTGTCCGGCGGGCAGCGCCAGCGGGTGATGATCGCGATGGCGTTGGCGAACGAGCCGGACCTGCTGATCGCCGACGAACCGACGACGGCGCTCGATGTGACGATCCAGGCACAAATCCTGAAGCTTTTGAAGGATTTGCAGGCCGAATTCGGCATGGCGATGCTGTTCATCACCCATGATCTCGGCATCGTGCGCAAGATCGCCGACCGGGTCTGCGTGATGCGTGAGGGCGAAATCGTGGAGGCCGGAGAGACTGCGTCTCTGTTCGCCGATCCGCAGCATGAATATACGCAACGTCTGCTGGCGGCCGAGCCGAAGGGCAGCAAAATCGCGCCGGAGGAATCCGCCCCGCTGATCATTGAGGGCGATGACGTCAAAGTCTGGTTCCCGATCAAGAAGGGGTTGCTGCGGCGGACGGTCGACCATGTTCGGGCCGGCGACGGTATCAGTGTGACGGTCCGCGCGGGTCAGA
>JAPPPC010000885.1:0-3653 GCA_028817685.1 Rhodospirillaceae bacterium | reverse complement strand
CGGCAGATGCAGGTGGTTTTCCAGGACCCGCTCGGATCCCTGTCGCCCCGCATGTCGATTGGCGAGATCATCGCCGAAGGGCTTCGGATTCACGATCCGGACGGCGATGCGGCGTCGCGCGACGCGAAGGTCGTAGAGGCGCTGCAGGACGTCGACCTGGAGCCGGACAGCCGCTTCCGTTATCCCCACGAATTCTCCGGCGGGCAGCGCCAGCGCATCGCCATCGCTCGGGCCATCGTGCTGCGGCCGCGCTTCATCGTGCTCGACGAGCCGACATCGGCGCTGGACATGTCGGTGCAGGCGCAGATCGTCGATTTGCTGAGCGACTTGCAGCGCAAATACGGGCTCGCCTACCTCTTTATCAGCCACGATTTGAAGGTTGTCCGCGCGCTGTCCGACCATGTCATCGTCATGAAGGACGGCAAGGTGGTGGAGCAGGGCGCGACCGAAACCATTTTCGATAATCCGGTCGAGACCTATACCAAGGCGCTGATGGCGGCGGCTTTCGATATGGAGTTTGACGAACGCGCGGTTGCCGAGGGCGTCGTCCGCATGTAAGCCTCCCCTGAAGGGGAAGGAGGCGCTGCATGACCCTGATCATGAAACCCGATCTGGAACACGCCCGCGCTTGGAGCGACGTGTTCACCGACGCGATGCCGGAGATGCCGGTGCGCGATTGGTCCGCCCCGGGCGATAAGGCGGACATTGAATTCGCCTTCGTCTGGGCGCCGGAGCCCGGCGCGCTGCGCGAGTTCCCCAATCTGAAATGCATCTTCTCGATCGGCGCCGGGGTCGATCATCTGCTGAAGGACCCGGACCTGCCGGACGGCGTGCCGATCGTGCGCATGGTCGAGCCGGAACTGACCCAGGGCATGTCCGAATATGTCACCATGCACGTACTGCGCTACCACCGGGAGGTGCCGGCGCTGGAACAGCAGCAGCGCGACAAGGTCTGGCACGAGCTGATCGCGCCGACCGCGCCGAGCCGCAAGGTCGGGATACTAGGTTTAGGCGTGCTGGGTCAGGATTGCGCGCGCGTGCTGCACGCGCTGAAATTCGACCTCGCGAGTTGGTCGCGCACACCGAAACAGGTCGATGGCGTCCAATCCTTTCACGGTGCGGACGGGCTGGACCCCTTCCTGGCCCGCACCGAGATCCTGGTCTGCCTGCTGCCACTGACGGCGGAGACCGAAGGCATCCTCAACCGTGACCTGTTCGCGAAACTGCCGCGCGGCGCCGCGCTCATCAATGCCGGCCGCGGCGGCCATCAGGTCGAAGCGGATATCCTCGAAGCGCTCGACAATGGACAGCTCTCGGGTGCGACGCTCGACGTGTTCCGCACCGAACCGCTGCCCACCGACAGCCCGTTCTGGACCCATCCGAAAGTCACCCTGACCCCGCACATCGCCAGCGTCACCCAACAGGTCTCCGCCATCGAGCAGGTCGTCGCGAACATCCGACGCATCCAGGCCGGCGAGGCGCCGCTGAATACGGTGGACCGGGAACTGGGTTATTGAGGGGGAGGAGTCGTGCGCTTCTAGGGGCTCGTCATGACCGGCAACGCTGATGCCGCGCAGCGGTATTTCTAGGCGCTTTCCGCGACCGTTTGGGTCTTTGATAACGAGGACTGAATTAGGTCGCCGAATTCGGAGAGATAGACCGATCCTTTGACGGTGCGCTGCACCAGGACGGAGCGGCGGTCGGCGTCGTCGGTCTTGCGGCGGATCAGGTCGTACGTGCCGAGCCGGTCTAGCGCGCGCGTGATGGCCGGTTTTGAGATGTTCAATGTCGCTGCCAAACCTCGTACCGTGTGCGGTTGCGGGGTGAGATAGACCGTCAGGAGAACGGCCAGCTGCCGGGAGGTGAGGTCCGGCGCGTCGCCTCGCAGGCTCTCTACCAGGGCGCCCCGCCACAGATCGAGAATCTGCGTCGACGTTAACTCGATGGCCATGAATTTCCTCGTATGCCGGACTCTTGCGAAAATATCGTTCCGCGTTAATACGAACAAGTTTCGCGGCGATGAACAGCGCTTGCCTGTTCGCCGGGAATTTGGGAGTTTGCCGGCGCAGATCGGACGTTAAGTAAGGCTACCCATGAATTTGCACGCAATGCTCAAGCAGCGCGCCGCGTCGGAGAATCCCGTGCGCGTTGGGGTCATCGGCGCCGGCAAGTTCGGTTCCATGTACCTTTCGCAGGCACCGCGCACCGCAGGTATTCATGTGCTAGGGATCGCTGACTTGGCACCGGATAACGCGCGTGCGGCGTTAGCCCGCGTGGGCTGGCCGGAGTCCCAATACACCGCGTCTTCTTTCGACGACGCCCGTAAAAACGGCACGACATTTATCACCGAGGATGCAGAAGCGTTGATCGCCGCGGTCGATGTGGTTGTGGATTCGACGGGCAGCCCATCCGCCGGCGTGCGCCATGCGCTTTTGGCCTGCGAGCATGGCACCCACATCGTCATGGTCAATGTCGAAGCCGATGTGCTGGCCGGTCCCTTGCTAGCCGAGAAAGCGGCGGCGGCCGGCATCGTCTATTCCATGGCCTATGGCGACCAGCCGGCTTTGATCTGCGAAATGGTCGATTGGGCGCGCAGTTGTGGATTTGAGGTGGTCTGCGCCGGAAAGGGCACGAAATATCTGCCGGAGTATCATGCCTCGACGCCGGACACGGTTTGGGGCCATTACGGACTCAGCGCCGAACAGGCGGCGGAAGGCGGTATGAATCCGCAAATGTTCAATTCCTTCCTGGACGGCACCAAGTCGGGGATAGAGATGGCGGCGGTTGCCAATGCGACCGGCCTGGCCGCACCGAAAGGGGGGCTCGCATTCCCGGCCTGCGGTGTACAGGACTTGGCACATATACTGCGGCCGCGCGCCGATGGGGGCGTTTTGCCGGAAAAATGCACCGTTGAAGTCATATCCAGCGAGGAGCGTGACGGACGCCATGTGATCGGCGATTTGCGCTGGGGCGTCTATGTCACCTTCGAGGCCCCGAGCGATTATGTCGAACGCTGCTTCGCCGAATACGGGCTGATGACGGACGAGACCGGTCGTTACAGCGCGATGTACAAGCCGTTCCACCTGATCGGACTGGAGCTCGGTATCTCCGTAGCCAGCGCGGCGTTGCGCGGCGAACCCACTGGTGCCGTGACCGGCTGGCGCGGCGACGTGGTTGCAACGGCGAAACGGGACCTCAAGGCGGGTGAAGTGCTCGATGGCGAAGGCGGGTTTACGGTCTGGGGCAAACTGATGCGGGCGGAAGATTCGCTGGCGCTTGGCGGGCTGCCCATCGGGCTCGCCCACAATATGACACTGAAGACGCCGGTTGCGGCGGGACAGCCGGTGCGCTGGTCCGATGTCGACTATGACGAGAATGACACGACGGTGCGGTTCCGCCGTGATATGGAAATGCGCAACCGCCGCAATGCACAGGCAGCGGAATGACATCGCCAATCGTACTCATTACGGCTGGAAGCCGCGGCATCGGCGCGACGACGGCCCGTCTGCTGGCAGAGGCCGGCTACGACGTTGCCTTTTCCTACCTCTCGAACGAGGCTGCGGCCCGAGCCGTGGTTGAATCCATCGAGCAGGCGGGCCAACGCGGGTTGGCGATCGCTGCCGACAATGCGGTGGAGGCGGATATTGTCAGGA
>JAPPPC010000045.1 GCA_028817685.1 Rhodospirillaceae bacterium | reverse complement strand
ATCAAATCGCCACCGCCGTCGATGGAGTCGACATCGCCATCGACATGCGCCCCCATGGCCGCGATGCGCCCGCCGCGGACCAACACTTCCACGGGCGCCCCGTCCGCACCGCGAAGGTTCTTGATGTGAAGGTCGCCGCCGCTCACGCCCCGTCCCCCGCACGCGCGGCCCGGGCATTGTCGACAACCGACTGCGGTACCGTGACCGAAACCGATAGGGCCAGGAAGGACAGGCTTTTGCCGTGCCCGTCGAGATTCAGGCTTCCATTGACGCCGCCTTGCAGGACATCGTCGAGTACGAAGTTGAACGCGCCCAGCAGCGGCAAATCGTATCGCACGACCTTGCCGGCACCGCGATGGGCGAACGCCGCGCGCATACGCTCTGCCGTCACCTGCTCGGCGATCGGCGCGTAGCCGTCTTCCGCATAGGGGATGACGCTGACATTGGAGCGGTCGCCCTTGTCGCCCGTCCGGCCATGCGCGATTTCGCGCAACGGTACTTCGACCAACGGATCAGACATCGGCCGGCCCCACCAGGCGAACGCGCGGCTGGATCGACTCGCGGGGGATCAGACAGGACGCGGTCTTGATTCGCGGCATCACGTTGAGCCGAACCCCGGCGCCGCCGGCCGGACCGGCACAATACAGCGTTTCCACCTCGCGCGCGGCCCGCGCCGCCGTCGTCTCGTCATCGGCGTTCACCGCGAGCCGGACGCGTACGTCCTGCCAGTCGGTGTCGCTGTGGTGTTTGGACAGGCCGCCGCTGTCGCCGTCCAGCACGCTGACCAAACCCAGCACGTCGGTGCGCACCGCAAGACCGGGAAACTCGCGCTCGACCCGCGCTTTGGCGGTCTCCGCCGCCAGCCGCGCCCGCGCCGACGCGCCCGGACCGGCATAGGAGATTTCGCCCTCACCGAGCCAACCGCCCTCATAGCTGATCGTCACCTTCAGGGTCTCCGGCGCCGGCCGGCCCTTGGCGCCGGTGACCTGCACCCGATCCGGTCCCGCGTCGGAGACCGCAACCTGCATCAGATCGAGCGTCACGTCCGGCGTCAGATAGTTGGCCGGATCGTGGATCTCGTAGAGGATCTGCTCCTTGACCGTGCGCGGATCGACCCGGCCGCCGGTTCCCGACGGCTTGGTCAATACAATATCGCCGTCTCCCGCGACTTCCGCGATCGGATAGCCGATATCGGCCATGTCCGGCACGTCCTTGTAGCCCGGATCGGCGAAATAACCGCCGGTCGCCTGCGCCCCGCATTCCAGCAGATGGCCGGTCAACACGCCCGCGGCGACCCGATCCCAATCCTGGTCGTCCCATCCGAAATGATGCAGCAGCGGCGCCAGCGCCAAGGCCGAGTCGGTCACCCGCCCGGTGACCACCACGTCGGCGCCGAGCGCCAGCGCATCGGCGATAGGCCGCGCACCGAGATAGGCGTTGGCGGCGACGATGTCGTGCCGGCCGACATCGAACAGCGGCTCCTCCTCCCAGGCCTGCACCTGCATGGAGCGCAGCCCTTCGCGTACGTCGTCGCCTTCGACCACAGCGACCTTGATCTCTTCGATGCCGAGTTCTTTTGCCAGACGGTGAATGGCCCGGGCCGCACCGGCCGGGTTGGCGGCGCCGAAATTGCCGAGGATCGGAATCTTGTGCGCGACGCAGTCCGCCAATACCGGGGCCAGGAAGCGCTCCAGATCCGGCGTGTAACCCTTATCGGCGTCGCGCATCTTGTTGCGCTGCGCATAGGCGAGCGTGCGCTCCGCCAAGGTCTCGTAAAACAGGGCCGCCGGCGCACCGGACTCGATCAGCGCTTTGACCACGGGTACGCCCGCATCGACCCGGTCGGTCGCGAACCCAGCCGCGTTGCCGACATGAAACCGTGCTTCCGGCATCACATTCTCCTTCGATTAAACAGACGCGACGCGCCAGGTCCCAGCCCTATCGCCCGGGCCAAACGCCAACGGTTCCGCGTTGCGCGCCCGCTCGGGCACATCCGCACCCACCAGATGTTCACGCAGCACCCGGTAGACACCCGCATGCGCCACCAGCAGTACGGTCGGCGGTGCCGCGATCACATCCAAGCTGCCGACGATACGGCTGCGGAAGGACTCGATCGGCTCGCCCCCTTCCGGCGTCACACCGCGCACGAACTCGGAAATCGGCTGGCCTTCCCAGACGCCGAGCGTCCGTTCCCGCAAATCTTCATGTACCTCGACGGAAACGCCGTCGAGCGCTTCGGCGACGATGCATGCCGTGTCATAGGCCCGCTGCAAGGGGCTGGCATAGATCGCGGAAATTTGCTGTCCCCGCAACAGCTCCCCCGCCGCGCGCGCCTCGTCGCGACCCTGATCGGTTAAGGCATAGTCCGTCGCACCGCCGATGAGCCCGCGCACATTCGACTCGGACTGACCGTGCCGGAGATAGAGGAACCCGGATTCAATGAGGGGACGCGCGTCGGACATGATGCGCGGAGTGTACCTGTGCGCACCGTTCGGCCAAAGACCTAACCCATGATTCTAACCCACAATGGCAGTCTTAGAATTTCAACCGGCGGAGATTGCGGGCACCGTGAACAAACTACAGAACTTCGATTCCAGCCTCGATCGCGCAATACAGAATGATATAGCGCCGGTCGAGTGAAAATCCGCGTACGCCTGGAGCAAGGTCCGGTCGTGCGACCCCAATTTCAGGATTATCTGCAATGAGATGCGCGCGGGTCAGGAGCCTATCGACAACTCTATCTGCGTGAGAAACATTATCTTCAGCGATTTAGAGCCAGATATCGCTC
>JAPPPC010000638.1 GCA_028817685.1 Rhodospirillaceae bacterium | reverse complement strand
ACGGCTGATCTGGTAGTCCTGCGCCAGATTGTCGGCGGTCTGCGGCATCGCCCAGTCGCCATACTCTTCCTTGATCTTCTTGTTCGGGAAGCGCGATCCGATCGTCGAATCGTAGACTTCGAAGCCACGCTCGAAGGGCTTCTCATGCTTGCCGACCACGAAGGGCGCGCGGCTCATGCTCTCGACGCCGCCGGCGATGAACAAATCGCCTTCGCCGACCGTCACGGCGTGCGCGGCGGACACGACCGCGGACAGGCCGCTTGCACAGTTCCGTTGCAGCACCTGGCCGGGCACCGTCTCCGGCAGACCACCGGCGAGCAGCGCGTGGCGCGCGACGCAACGGGCGTCTTCACCGCCCTGGTTGCCGCAGCCGACGATCACATCGTCGATGTCTTCGGCGTTGAACGGCGCCTCATCGACGACCGACTTGATGACATTGCCCAGCAGGTCGTCCGGGCGCACCGGCGACAGGGCGCCGCCATAGCGGCCGAAGGGCGAGCGTTTACCGAGATAGAGATATGCGTCCAACATTGCCTAAATTCCTTCCCTCGTCATGATTCCTAGTTAACTCCGCGCGTTCGGGGTGAGCAGCGACACGCCAAGCTTGGCTCTGCGCGTCAGCCACGGGCTCGGCCGATAACGCGGGTCGCGGGTAAGCCCGTAAATTCCATCCAAGATGCGCAAAATGCGCGCCGGTCCGATACGGTCACCGAATTCCAGCGGACCGTAGGGGTAATTCAAGCCCAAGGTCACCGCTTTGTCGATATCTTCCGGCGAGGCGACGCCATACTGCGCTACCGAACAGCCGACATTGCAGATCATCGCAATGATGCGCTGCGCCACGAAACCGGGACCGTCATTGACGACCGTCGCCGGCACGCCGTCCGCCGACATCACGCCATGCGCCGCGTCGCGGAAGGCCGGATCCGTCACCGGCGTGGTCATCAGGGTGCGCCGCCGACCGAATCCGACCACCGTGTCGACCGCGACGGTTCGTTCCGGGTCGAGTCCCTGATCGACCGCCGCCGTCGTCGCGTCGTCGCCGACCGGGGTCACCAGGATCAGCGAGTCGGCCCCTGGGGTCGCGCCATCGTCGATATTGGCGCCGGCCTCTTTCAGCACGCCCACCACCTCGGCCTTGCCGTCAGCTTCGGCCCCGCTGACCCAGACCGGGCGGCCGTCATAGGCGGGCGCGGCCGCTTCGTCGGGCGACTGCATCTGGCCGTCCGGATAGTCGTAGAAGCCGCCGCCGGTCTTGCGGCCAAGCCGTCCGGCCCGGGTCCGCGCCTCCATCAGCATGGCGGGCCGGAAACGCGGCTCGTGGAAGCTCTGCTCGTAGATCAACACCGTCGCCGGGTGGGTCACGTCGAGGCCGGTGAGGTCCATCAGCTGGAACGGCCCCATGCGGAAGCCGGCCCCGTCGCGCATGATGCGGTCGATCGATACCGTATCGGCGATACCTTCCTGAACCATGTGCGCCGCTTCGATGTTGAAGCCGCGGCCGACCTGGTTGACCAGGAAGCCCGGCGCGTCGTTGACCCGCACCGGCTCGCGGGTCATGCGGCGGCCGATGCCCATCAGCGCCTCGCACACCCACTCGTCGGTCAGCACGCCGGCGATCACCTCGACCAGCGGCATCAGCGGCACGGGGTTGAAGAAATGGAAACCGGCGACCCGGTTGGGATGGGCGCACTCCGCGGCAATGGTCGTCACCGACAGAGAGGACGTGTTGCTGGCCAGGATCACGTCGTCGGCGACGATCGACTCCAGCTCGGCGAAAACGGCTTTCTTGACGTCCAGATTTTCGACCACAGCCTCGACCACCGCGTCGCAGCCGGCGAATTCCTGCATGCTGGTGATGGGATGGATACGCGCATGGGCGGCTGTCGCATCGTCCTTCTCCATGCGGCCCTTCTCTGCCGCGCGGTCGAACATGCCGCCGATGAACTTGACCGCGTCCTCGACGGCCGCCTGGTTGGTGTCGAACAGCCGGACCGTCATGCCGCCGGCGGCCGCAACCTGGACGATTCCGCGCCCCATGGCGCCGGCGCCCAGAACGCCAATCACATACTCTTCGCTGCTCGGATCTTTCGGCATGGTCCTCGAATTCCTGATGGTGAAGCGGCGCCGATTTAAACGTGCGACCTACCGCAGCGCAACAAAATATCATGAAGCGAGACATTTCGTCTCATTCGAGCCGGATTCCTGTCATTGGACCGGTTTCATGCTATGACGCGGCGAAACGTAGCCAGTTGAAGGACAGAGCCATGACCAGCGCGGTATCCGAAGCCGATTTCAGCGAATATCTCGACACGATCCGCCGCTTCACCGACGAAAAGCTGAAGCCGATCGAACTGCAGGTCGACGATGAGGGCGGCATTCCGGAACCGGTCGTGCAGCAGATGCGCGAGCTTGGCCTGTTCGGCATGACGATTCCGCGGAAATTTGGCGGGCTGGAGCTCACCATCGAGCAGCAATGCCGTGCGACCTTCGAGTTCACCCAGACTTCGGCGACCTTCCGATCGCGGTTTTCCACCACCCTGGGCCTCGCCTCGCAGGCGATCCTATTCAGCGGCCGGCCGGACCAGTGCGACACCTACCTGCCGAAGCTGGCGAGCGGCGAATGGACCGGGTCTTTCGGCCTGACCGAGCCCGGCGCCGGTTCGGATGCCGGCGGGATTACCACGCGGGCGCGGCGCGACGGCAACGAATACGTGATCAATGGCGAGAAGTGCTACATCCCCAATGCGCCGGCCGCCGCCGTCTGCGTCGTCATGGCGGGCCCCGGCGAGGCGGCGTC
>JAPPPC010000815.1 GCA_028817685.1 Rhodospirillaceae bacterium | reverse complement strand
GGGTTGCACATCGACCTGAACGGCGCGGCCGAAATTGCAGGCTGAAATCTCTTCCTGCACCATAGCCACCCGTTCCTCGACGGTGAAGATCGGGCCTTTGCCGGGATTGATCGCGACCGCCACGATGAGTTTGTCGACCATGTGGGTCGCCGCACGCGTGATGATATCCATATGGCCATTTGTGACCGGGTCGAAAGTTCCCGCATACACGCCGACGCGCTGATCAGCCATTCTTGTTACTCTCCTCTTTCCCTAAATCCGCCGGCGATCGTCTATTCCGTCGCTGGAGCGGCATCGCTGCCCTCCGCAGCATCCTCTTCATCTTCGCCCCCAACATCGCGAAGACGGGCCACCGATACGACCTCGGCATCCCCTTCGACATCGAAGAGGTTCACCCCTTGCGTTCGCCGGCTGGCGATACGCACATCATCGACGGGGCAGCGAATAACCTGCCCTCCGTCGGTTACCAGCATGATCTGATCGGTCGGCTCGACGGGGAAGGTCGCAACGACGGTATCGTCCCGCTTCTCCGTATCGACATTGACGATACCCTTACCGCCGCGTTTCGTGGTCCGGTAATCGTAAGCGGACGTCCGTTTACCAAAGCCCTTTGCCGTCGCGGCGAGCACGAATTGCTCTTGCGACGCCAAGCTATCGAACTGTTCGGATGGCAATGCCGGTATGTCGCCATCCGTGTTCGCGTCATCACCGTCACCGTCCGCACGCCGCAACGCATTCGCCTGGCGCAAATATGCGTCGCGAGTCTCGGTCTCGATTTCCACATGACGCAGCATGGACATCCAAATCACATCATCGTCCTGGTCAAGGCGGATACCGCGCACCCCCGTTGAGGTACGGCCGGTGAACAACCGCACGTCAGAAACCGGAAAGCGAATACACATGCCGCGGCGCGTGGCCAGCAGAACATCATCTTCTTCGGTACAGGTACGCACCCGGATCAGGCGGTCGCCGTCGCTCAGCTTCATGGCGATTTTTCCGTTCGCCATGATATTTGTGAAATCCTTCAGCGAGTTACGGCGAACGTTTCCGCTCGCGGTCGAGAACATAACATGCAAATGTTCCCAGCTGTCCTCGTCTTCCGGCAACATCATCACCGTCGAAATGGTTTCGCCTTCTTCCAGCGGGAGCAAATTGATCATCGCCTTGCCGCGCGCCTGCGGGCTGCCGGAAGGCAGTCTGTAGACCTTGAGCTGGTAGACCATGCCCCGAGACGAGAAAAAGAGGATGATCGCGTGGGTCGAGGCGACGAAAACGTCCTTGACGAAATCCTCATCGCGCGTGGCCATGCCGGTACGGCCCTTGCCGCCACGCCGCTGCGCACGATAGCTGGATAACGGTACCCGCTTGATGTAGCCGCCGTTGGTCACCGTAACGACCATATCCTCGCGCTGGATAAGGTCTTCGATATCGTGCTCGAATTCATTCGGTTCGATTTCCGTTCGGCGATCGTCGCCGAACTTCTCGGAAATCTCGATTAACTCCGACCGCAAAACCTCGAGTAGCCGCGGGCGGCTGGTGAGAATTTCGAGGTAACCCAAAATCTTTTCAGAGAGTTCCTCGGTTTCAGCGACAAGCTTGTCCTGCTCCAGCCCGGTCAAACGCTGCAGGCGCAACTCAAGGATCGCCCGCGCCTGTGCCTCTGAAAGCCGGTAGCGGCCATCAACGACCTCGTGCCCCGGATCGTCGATCAACTCGATGAACGCCGCAACATCGCCGGCGAGCCAGTCTTCCGCCATCAGCCGCTCACGCGCGACAACCGGGTCCGGGGCGGCGCGGATCAACTCGATAACGGGATCGAGATTGGCGAGCGCAACGAGCAATCCCGCGAGAATATGCGCCCTTTCGCGCGCCCGACGCAGCTCATAGGCCGTCCGCCGCGTAATGACCTCTTCACGGAAATCCACGAACGCGGCGATCACCTGCCGCAGGTTCATCAATTCCGGTTGACCATTGTTCAGCGCCAGCATGTTCACGCCGAAGCTGGTCTGCAGCGGCGTGTACCGATAGAGCCGCGCCAGAACCACCTCTGCAATGGCGTCGCGTTTCAGTTCGATAACGACGCGGATACCCTGCCGGTCCGATTCGTCGCGAAGCGCCGAAATGCCTTCGATCGTCTTTTCCTGAACGACTTCCGCGATTCGCTCGATCATCCGCGACTTATTGACCTGATACGGAATTTCGGTGGCGATGATCGCTTCACGATCCTTGCCAAACGGTTCGATATGCGTGCGCGCCCGCATCACAACGGACCCGCGCCCTTTGTGATAAGCCGCTTTGATACCCGCTTCGCCAAGGATCAAACCGCCGGTCGGGAAATCCGGTCCCGGGATGTGTTCCATCAGCTCGTCAACTTGGATCCCCGGATTGTCGACATAGGCCAAGCAGGCATTCACCACTTCCCGCAAATTGTGCGGCGGGATATTTGTCGCCATGCCGACGGCGATACCACCGGCGCCGTTCACCAGGAGATTCGGAAAGCGCGCCGGGAGGACCTGCGGTTCCTTGGTCGTTTCGTCGTAGTTATCGACGAAATCGACCGTCTCCTTGTCGATATCGTCGAGCAGGCTTTCCGCCGACGTTGCCAGCCGCGCTTCCGTGTAACGCATGGCAGCCGGCCGGTCGCCATCCATCGAGCCGAAATTACCCTGTCCGTCGATAAGTGGCAGGCGCATGGAAAAGGTTTGCGCCATGCGAACCATCGCGTCGTAGATCCCCTGGTAGCCAAGCTGGTGATACATAAACATGACGTACCCGACGATTCGCGCAGACTATAGGAAGTGTCGGTAC
>JAPPPC010000743.1 GCA_028817685.1 Rhodospirillaceae bacterium | reverse complement strand
TCCCAACGCCCGCGCCTGCCCAGGATCCTCGGCATGGAAATCCCACGGTGTCGCCAACAGGACGAGGCTTGCGACATCGGCCCGATTCCGCAATGCCAAGGCGAGGGCCAGCAACCCGCCCATGCAATATCCCAGGATCGAGACCTTGCCGCCGGCATCGGTGCGCACCGCATCGAAGCCGGCTTGCAGCGGTCCGGCAATGTAGTCATCGATCGAAAACCGGCATTCACGTTCGCCCGGAGCCCCCCAATCCAGCAGGTAGCACCGAAATCCCTGGGCGGCGAGCCAACGGGCGAAGGAGCGTTTCGGTCCCAGGTCCAAGATGTAGGATCGGTTTATCAGCGACGCGACCAGGAGGACCGCCGGACCGTCGTCCCCGAAGCGGCGAAGCGTCGCGTTGCCGTCAGTCCAGACCGGCGACGATGTGTCTGCGGTGCGGCAATAGGGATGATGACGGTAATGTTCTACACCGGTCAGAAAACGATCGAGCCGCTCCAACGACTCCCGCTCGACCGCTTGGCGCAACGCCTCGGTATCGGTCTTCGCGATTGCGGTAGCGAGGTCAGCTGCCGCTTGCTGAAGCGGCTCCTTCCAATGCAGCGAGGCGTTCCTCAAGAGCGGCAACGCGACGCTCGAGCCGGCGCAGTTCATCGTCGCGAGTGCCAGATGCAGTGCCAGCGGCCGCGGTCCCTGCCGCATCGTCTGGGTCTGCGGACGGGTCACCGGTGGCGCCTTCTCTTCGGCCGGGGTCGAAGACGCTCATGAGCCGCTCGGCCGAATTGGCAAATTCCGGATCGGTCGCCATCGCGGCAAGCTGCTCCTGCCAGAGGTCCAGGAAACGGCGCGCCAAGCTTTCGATATCCGTCTGTTCGGCCATCCTTGGAGTATATCGGTGAGGGGGTCAACATTCTAGGAACGCCGCCGTATTGCGCCGCATCTCCGGCGTAGCGGCCGACTTTCGTTGCAGTGCAGCGAATCTTTGATTCACCGACAAGGGAGTGCTATGCGTTCCTGCGCTTCGCGCTTGCACGAACTGACTCAACGGACCCAATGGCAAAATCCAACGGCTCTGACGACGGACCGGTCATCATCAAGAAGTACGCCAACCGGCGTCTCTACAATACCGCGACCAGCAGCTACGTCACGCTGGATTACCTGTGTCAGATGGTCAAGGACGGCGTCGAGTTTGTCGTCAACGATGCCAAGACGGGGGAAGACATCACCCGGTCCGTGCTGACTCAGATTATCGTCGAGGAAGAAGCCAAGGGACACAATCTGCTGCCTCTCGATTTTTTACGGCAGTTGATCGGGTTCTATGGCGATAACGCCCAGCAAATGCTGTTACCGCAATATCTAGACCACTCGATGAAGATGTTCGCGCGGAACCAGGAACAGATGCAGGAATATCTGCGCGATTCCATGGGCGGCGTCTTTCCAATGGGTCAGTTGGAGGAAATGGGCCGACAGAACATGGCCATGTTCGAAAAGGCGATGCAGATGTTCTCGCCCTTCGGTCAGCCCGCCGCGGAGGATACGCCGCCGCCGGATTCCAAAGAAGAAGCGGCCGACCAGGATCAGATCGACGCGCTTGAAAAGAAACTCGATGCCCTGCAGGCGCAAATCGAGGCGATGAGCCGAAAATAGACTGAACTACGCGGCGGGTGACGCTGCAGTCGGGGCGACGGGAACGTCCAACGCCGGACGGCCGCACAGCCATCCTTGCAGATAGGTTACGCCGCTGGTCGACAGGTAGTCGCGGTCCATCGGCCGCTCAACGCATTCGGCGACTGTTTCGATCCCGAAGGCATTGGTATAGGACAACAGAATACTCAAAAACCTTTGGTTGGCGTCGTTCTGGGCAATGCCGCGGATGAACGAACCGTCAATTTTGACAACATCCACGGGCAGGCTTTTAAGTTGCCGAAACGATGTGTGCCCGGCTCCGAAATCGTCAAGAGCGACGCGGCACCCCAATTTACGGACGGCGGTTACCAGGCGGAACGCCTCTTCGAAATCGTGCAGCTTCGCCGTTTCGGTGATCTCGACCGTCAGGCGATTGGCGATTTGCGGACGCCCCCCGACGAGGCTCGTCAGTAGGCGGAGCCATGACCGGTCGGTCGCCGTATATCCGGAAATATTTATCGCCAGCCGGATACTCGGATCTTGCGTGAGGTCGGCAACCGCAAGCTCCAGCACGTAGCGATCGATGCGCCGCGCGTGGCCGAGTTGTTCCGCCGCTGGGATAAGGGCGGCCGCCTCGAAGGGACCGTTATCGGCATCGATTAGACGGAGTAGCGTTTCATGGTAGGCCACAGATCCGTCACCGCTCCGCACAACCGGCTGGTAGGCAAATGCCACGCGCCGGTCGCGCAAGGCATCGAGCAGAGCCTTCCCCTGCTCCACCGGGCTGCTGTCATGCGGATGTTTGCGATCGGCTTCGCGGTATATTTCGAACCCGCCCCCGCCATGCGACACTGCCGCAAGATAGGCGCTTTCGGCACCTTTCAAGGCCGCAGCCGGTGTTTTCGCGGCGTCCGGGAACATCACGATACCGGCGGAAACGGCTACTTCGACCTGACCGTCATTTGTCGCAACCGGCGATGCGGAAAGTGCCGCAATGATTTTCCCGGCGGCGATCGTCGCCCCTTCCTCGTTGCAGCGGTTCAGGACGACCCCGAAACAGTGCTGGTCGATCCGGCCGACGACATCTGTGGCCCGCACACTATCTTCAAGCCGAGAGCCTGTGCCGAGGATCACCTGGTCGCGCACGGATTCCGCATATGTCTCGGTGATCGTTTTATAGTTATCGAGT
>JAPPPC010000387.1 GCA_028817685.1 Rhodospirillaceae bacterium | reverse complement strand
CTGGAGCGTTGGCGTCCGAAGAGCACGCATCGCCCGGAACTGCTCGAAGGGCTGAACAGTTTCTATGAACGAATTTGGCGCAGCACCCGCGTCGATGCGGGCATCAAGGAGCTGATCCGCCTGCGCTGCGCCACGGTAAACGACTGCAGCTATTGACTGAACTTTCGCTACGCTGCGGGTCAGCGTGCCGGAATGACGGAAGAAAAGCTGAACCAGGTCCATGACCCGGAAAGCGATGTGTTCACCGAGCGCGAACGCGCGGTGCTGTATTTCGCGGGCGCCATGGCGAAAAACGAGACCGAGAATGCCGATGCGCTGTTTGCCGAAATGCGCCGCTTCTTCAACGACGCGCAGCTGGTCGAAATCGGATTCGTCGTGACCACGCTGCACGGCATGAACCAGTTCAACAACATGTTCGGGATCGAGCCGGAAGATCAGCCGATGGTCAGCTACACGGGCACCGACCGGCCGGAAGCGGCCGAATAGCCGACAGACATACGGAGAGTTGCTGTGACCCCCAACTTCAACAGCGCGCGGCTGGATATCGCCAATTCGGGCGTCGCGACCTTCACCTTGAACCGGCCGGAGGCGTTGAACGCCCTGTCTCCGGATCTGAAGGCGGACCTGCAGACGATGGTCGAATTCGTCGACGGTAATGAGGATATCAAGGCGCTGGTCCTGACCGGCGCCGGCCGCGCCTTCTGCGCCGGCGGCGACGTCAAGGGGTTTACCGACCGACTGGCCGATGGGCCGGGCCCGTCACGGCAGAGCATTCTGGAAGTGCATGGCTGGCTGCAGCGGCTGCACAATCTCGACTGCGCCGTTATCGCCGCGGTGGACGGGCTGGCCTTTGGCGGTGGTTTCAGCCTGGCGCTGGTCGCCGATTTTGTTTTCGCCTCGCCGAAGGCGAAATTCTGCTCCGTCTTCTCCCGTATCGGGCTGATGCCGGATATGGGCTTGGCCTACACGCTGCCACGCGTGGTCGGCGCGGCGATGGCCAAAGACCTGATGTTCACCGGCCGCAGCATTACCGCGGCGGAGGCGAAGAATTTGGGCATTGTCCACACGATCGTCGAGGAAGGCGATGTGTTGTCCGCGGCGCAGGACTATGCGGCCCGCATCGCAAAAGGGCCGAAGACGGCGGTCGCCCTGTCCAAGCGCCTTGTGAACAAAACCTTTCAAAGCAATTACGGCGACATCGCCGACGCCGAAGCGGATGGCCAGACCTTGCTCTTCACCAGCGACTTCGCGCAGGAGGCGGTGCGGCGCTTCGTCGAGAAGGAACCGCCGCTCTACAATTGGGATGCAATGGATAAGGACGCGGACTGAGACGTCACGCTATCTCGATTTAGTGCAGCGGGCCCGTCGGCTCGGTATTTTCAAGCGCTTCGATCGCCTTGATGATCTCGTGCCAGGTGGCGGCTTCGCGCACGTCGCCCTTGTCGAGGAAATCCTCGGTCTTCAACGCCGCGTAAACGGCGGCCTCGTCGCCATATTTCTCCATCAGAAACTTGGCGTGCACCCATATTTCCCGACCGCTCATCAAACCTCCTGACCTTCGGGCATCCCGAAGCGAGCGGGTGCAGAATACCCGATTCTGTGCCGTGCTGACCACTGCGAACACATCAACTTGCACCCCGCTTGCTGGCAGCGGAGGATATGCCCGCACACTATCGGGAGAGCGAATGCCATGAAGATCGCCAGCGTCACAGTCGATATTCTGGAAGTCCCCGTCGAAGACGCCTACGTCGCAGCCGGCCGCACGATCGACGCCAATTGGCACGTTTTGGCGCGAATCCGTACGAGCGACGGCACCGAAGGGTTCGGCTATGTCGTGAAGCTGGGTGCGCAACTGGTGCAGCCGATCGCGCAGGCGGCGCGGGAACTGGGCGAAAGTCTGGTCGGCATGGATGTTCTGGATACGGAAGCCGCCTGGCAGCAAATGTCGCGGGCCGGCAAATGGGTCGGACCCGGGGGCCTGCTGCATTGGGCGATCGCCCCTCTGGACATCGCGATGTGGGACGCTGCGGGCAAGGTACAGGGGCAGCCGATCTGGCGCCTGCTCGGCGGATTTCGCGATCACATTCCCGCCTATGCCAGCGACCGCCTGTGGTACAGCCTGAGTTATGAAGAACTGGCCGAATCCGCCCGCAATCACGCGGCAAACGGCTATCCCGGTATCAAGCTGCGGCTCGGCAGGGAAATAGGCCCGGCGGCGCAGGCGGAACGCGCCAAGATCGCCATCGACGCGGCCGGACCGAACGTCGCGGTTATGGTCGACGGTACGGAAAGCTGGGACCTGCCCTATGCCCGCGCCGCCGGCCGCGCGCTACAGGAAGTCGGCGTCACCTGGCTGGAAGACCCGCTGCATCACGAGAACCTCGAAGGCCTGTCCAGTCTGGCCAGCGCGCTCGATCTGGCGGTGACCGGCGGCGAGAATCTCTACACCCTGCATCAGTTCCGCCACACATTGGAGGCTGGCGCCGTCGACGTGCTGATCCTCGATCTGTTCAGGGTCGGCGGAATCACGCCGTGGCGCAAAGCCGCAGCGCTCGCCGAGGCGCACCGGGTCCCGCTGAGCGGCCATGTCGCGCCAGAGTTCCACCTGCACCTGCTGGCCGCCGCGCCGCATGGCGAAATCCTGGAATACATGCCGCGCAGCGGCGCGATCCTGACAGCAATGCCGGAACCGGTGAACGGCGTCTTGACTGCGCCAGATGGTGCCGGCCACGGGCTGGAACTCAACGAGCCGGCGGTGAAACGATATATGGTCAGCTAGAGACCTGGGCTCTGGCATGTCGACCATGCTGCACTCCCT
>JAPPPC010000523.1 GCA_028817685.1 Rhodospirillaceae bacterium | reverse complement strand
GTTTTTCTGGATCATCCCCGTGACAGGTCAGGCACTTCACCTTGAAGAGCGGCTGGATTTTGCGGGCGAACAGAACATCGGCAGCCACCTCGTCGGCATAGGCTGGATGCGATGCAACCAAGCCGATACCGAAAATTAAGACTGACGACAGACGGATCACGTGCAGCGAAACGTAAACCGGCACGAAGCCGATTTCAAACCCAGCCGCTTGGCCAAGCGCTTGGTTTACCCGTCGTCGGGTTCCCAGAAAACGAGGTAGTTTTCGAACGGATCAATCAGGTTCATGTCCGTCTTTCTGCCGGTATAACGCGGATCCACCACGCTTGGGTTGGGAAACTTGGTCTCCTTGGAACGAAGATGATTACAGAACGCTTCCACACCCCGAACCGGTATTCGTACTTCTGCAGGCGGGGTGTCTGGCGTCGCATGGCCGTTGAGGTGAATCACCGCTTGGTCAAGCCGGATTTGCATGTACAAGGGCGAATCTGGGTTGTCTTCAAAGCGATGTTCCCATTCAATCTCGAAGCCGAGATAATTGGCGTAAAACGCCTTGGCGGCAGATTCATCGGTCATCCGAAGCACGGGGATGGAGGAGCCGATTTGGAATGGCGCGGCCATGTTAATTGGTGTGAAACGCCTTGCTCAGGACGACGGCCTCGATGAGGTCGTGGAGACCGGCGCGGGGTTGATTCATGCGCGTCATGATGGCGTCGATGTGCGGGCGGTCGAGGGCGATCAGCTCGCGGCCGAGGGCGTAGGTCAGCAGGCGTTCGGCGAGATTGCGGGTGAATTGTTCATGGCGCGCGCTGATGCGGGCGCGAAATTCGGTCGGCGTTTTGAACGTGTCGCCATTGGGTAGTTTGCCGGAGGCATCGATGGGCAGGTCACGGCCGTATTCGCTGCGCCAGCCGCCGATGGCATCGTAGTTTTCCAGCGCGAACCCCAGCGGATCGATCTTGCGATGGCACGCGGCGCAGGTGGCGATCTCGCGGTGTTTGGCGAGTTGATCGCGGACGGTGGTGGCGTTGCGGATGTCCGGCTCGATGGCGGGCACATCGGGCGGAGGCGGGGGCGGCGTATAGCCCAGCACTTTTTCCAGCACATAGATGCCCCGAATGACGGGCGAGGTATCGACGCCGTTGGCTGAGGCGGTCAGGAACGCGCCCTGCCCCAGCAGTCCGCCACGCGGGCTACCCTTGAGGGAGACGCGTTTGAGTGCGTTCCCTTCAACGCCCTTGATACCGTAGTGCAGGGCGAGCTCACGATTGAGGAAGGAGTAGTCGGCATCAAGAAATTCGCGCGGCGGCAGGTTTTGATTAAGCACATGGCGGAAAAACGTTTCCGTCTCCGCGCGCATCGCGGTCTCGAGGTTGTCGCGGTAGTATTCCAGAAATTCCGCGGAGGGCGGCATGGTACCGATGTTGTCGAGATCCAGCCAGCGCCGCACGAAATGGCGAACGAAGCGATCGGCCTTGGGGTCCGTTAGCAGACGCTTCACCTGGGCCGATAGATTGGACCGCAGTTTACCGGCGGCGGCCAACTGGCGCAGCGTTTTGTCGGGCGGCGATGCCCAGAGGAAATAAGACAAGCGCGACGCCAGCGCGATCTCGCTCAATTCACCTTCGCCGAGATTCAGGTAAAGAAATCCGGGCGAGCAGAGTATCGCCTGACAACCGAGCTGCAACGCCTGCAGGGGCTTCACGCCTTCCTTGAGTTTGCCGGCCACGAGTTGCTGGATGGGCTCCAGTTCGCCTTTAAGTGGCGCACGTCGAAAAGCCTTTTCGGCAAAGGCATCCAGCCGTTGGGCGATCGTCTTGGCATTCAGCTCGGCGGGTGTCAGGTTTCCGTATAGCGCGCGGTGACCGGCGGTTGGCCAAGTGTCCACGTGAGGACCTTCGACGTTGATTTCCCAAATTCGCAGGCGCGGTCCCTTGTAGGCCTTGAGCACGCCGTGGCCTTTCTCGGTACCGCCTTTCATGTTAATGAACGGCTTGAACTCCGGCTTGTCAGCGGCCTGCGTCGTCAGCACGCGGACCATCCGCTTGGCTGCCATCGGGCCGTTGCGGAAGCGGACTTCCGGCTCGTAACCGGCCTCCATGTAAACCTGCCACTCAAACCATTTCGGTTCCTCATTGGTCAGTTCGATGCGTGCCAGCGAGGTCATCTTGGAAACATTACCGGTGCTCGTGACGCTGCCGCGCCGGTCGACCGCGGCAATTTCCATTACCAACGGATCGCCATTGCGAAAGTCACCGAGGGCTTTGCCGTAATCATGCACGCGCCCCACCGCCGCCGCCCGCACGCGAATGGTGTACACGCCGCTGTGCGCCACGCCGCCCTGCCGGTACAACGGCAGGAAACCGATGTGCCCACCGCGATAATGGCGGCCATACAGATCGGTGTACGGTGTCTTCGGCACAAACCGGAAGCGGCCGGTCAGGAACAGCTTGGGCAAATCCTTGGCATCCTTGCCCTCGAAATAGAACGGCGTTTTCTGCGCGTACTTTTTGGAGATTGGCCGGGCGCCAAACTGCGTGGCCCGTCCAATGGCTTCCTCGGCCGCGGCAAAGTAGTGATCCATCAATCGGCCGGAAGTGACGAGACCGGCGCCGTTGTTGTCGAAGCCGTGAACTTTGACTTCCTCGGGAAAATCCTCCGCCGGATTCCAGACCTCGACATTGAGCCCGAACAGATCGCCGATCGTCTGCCGGTACTCCCACGCGTTGAGCCGGCGTAGCACACTGTGGCCGCCGGTGCCCTTCAGCTCTGACCGTGCAGCGGCAATCTTTTGGGTGAGATGCTCGATCACCCGGGCGCG
>JAPPPC010000416.1 GCA_028817685.1 Rhodospirillaceae bacterium | reverse complement strand
GTATTGACGTAAAGGACCTGACGGGTTTCAAGATGCGGAATTATTTTTGCTGCCCGTGATTCGATATCGGCCGCTTCGACATCCAAAACCACCAGATCGGCGCCGACAGTGGCTTCAACCGGATCATCGGTGAGGATGTTCGGCACACCGACACCGCTGCGCTTCGACAGGGTCACATCCGGCGCGACGTTCAATGCGACGCCACCAGCCTCCCGAACGGCATCCAGAATTTCCGTTTCGTCACCTTCCAGCGCAAGACGCACATCATGCCCGCCGAGCGCCAGATCGCCCGCCATCGCCGCACCCACATTGCGCTGCGAGTTACCGATTATCGCGATACTGGTCGTCATTTGACCTCCAATAGGGGTAGCGAATTCAAACAGTCACCGGTCGTCACGAAGTGTGCCGATCAGCGAAGGCGTCGTAAACGGCGAGGATATCCTCCCGCATCATCTGTTGCGAAACCATGTCGCGCTCGCCAACCGGCAGGCCGACCTGTTGACGCAGCTGTTGGTTATTGAGGCTGCGCGCCCATTTCGGATCATGCGCAGCAAGGCGCTGGAAAAAGGCCGCGCTGTCCGCCGCTTCGCCCGCGTAATACAACCGTGCGATACCGACCTGATACATGGCGGCCACGCACATCGAACAAGGTTCGCCCGAAGTGTATAGATCAGCGCCCTTCAGCGACGTCACCGACAGGCGCTTGCAGGCGTCGCGGATCGCTTCGACCTCACCATGCGACGTCGGGTCGGAATTGGCGTAACTGCGGTTCAACCCCTCACCGATAATCTTGCCATCCTTCACGACGACAGCGCCGTACGGCAGGGTCCCTGGCGTATCAACGCTCTCCCGGGCGATCTCGATGGCTCGCGCCATGAATTTTTCCTGCATGTGTAGATCCTCCCTTCAGACGATGTTCGTCGAGAGTAGACCGGACTCGACGCCCACTCAAAGTGCCGCAAATTCAATACGAAGCTAGCACTTATTCAGGTATTCTGATGCCGCATTGAATTTTGCCGGAGTATCAGATGGCCTCACCCGCCGACCAACCCGATAGTGCGCTCTTCCAGCCGCCAATGACCTTCATGGGCTTGCCCTATAGCACCGATGCGGCGGGTGCCGGCGCGGCAATTCTGGGCTGCCCGTTCGATTGCGGCACGCATCCGTTTCGCGTGGGCGCACGGCAGGGACCGCAGGCCATCCGCGAGCAGTCGGGTTTGATCCGCCGCTATCAGTCGGAAATCGCCGATACGGACGCGCTAACCGAGCTCGGCGCCATCGATGCCGGCGATGTCAGGTTGGTGCCGTCGCGCGCGGAAGAATCCTTCGACGCCATAGAAGAAGCGGCCTACCGGCTGGTCTCCGCCGGAACGGTGCCGGTCGGCTTCGGCGGCGACGGCAGCGTATCGCTGCCGCTCGTGCGCGCCGCCTCACGGGTCCATACCGATCTGACCCTGCTGCATTTCGACAGCCACACGGATTCCTATGAAGTCGACCCGGTGCACCGCTACGACGCGGCGACCCAATTCGCGCACGCGGCACTGGAACAGCGCGTACGGGTTACCGGCTCGTATCATATAGGCCTGCGGGGTTCGACGACGCGACAGGGCGTCTATGCGCGGACCAAGGAACTCGGCTATTCGATCATCACGATGCGGGAGTTCATGGACCGCGGCCACGCCGACGTGCTGGATGAACTGCGGGAAACGCTCGCCGACCGCCCGGTCTATCTGTCCTGGGACATGGACGTGTTCGACCCGTCCTGCGCGCCGGGCGTGTGCACGCCAGCCTGGGGCGGGTTCCTGGCGCGCGAAGGGCTGGAGATCGTGCGCGATCTCGCCGGTCTCAATATCGTCGCCGCCGACGTCAACACGGTCAGCCCACCACACGACATCAACGGTATGACCGCCTTCCTTGCCGCAGCGATGACCTACGAAATCCTTCTCTTGATATGGCGTGCGCGCAGCCGCGCGGCGTGAGCAGACCCATGAACCACGTCCATACCCCTCATTCCCACGACCAATTGCTCAGCACCGCGAAATCGATTGCCTCGGCCCTGACCGAACAGGCGGCGAAGGACGAAAGCGGCAACACGCTTTCGGCGGAAACCGTTGGTACGTTGGAAGACGCCGGCATGTTCCGGTTGAAGCTTCCCGAAGCCCTCGGAGGCGCCGAAGCCGATCCGGCCACGCAGATCCTCGTGCTGGAAGAGCTGGCCTATGCCAATACGGCGGCGAGCTGGTGCACCATGGTTGGGGCGACCGCCGTCGCCTTGCCTGGTGCCTTCCTCGAAGACGAAGCGGTCGCGGAAATCTTCCCGAGCGGCCGCGTACCGCGCGGCGCTGTTGGCGCGATGCCAATTGGCAAAACGAAGATCGTCGATGGTGGCTAGCGCCTGTCGGGCCGTTGGCCTTTCGCCAGCGGTATCCGCCATTCGGAGTGGCTCGCCGCCGGCGCCACGGTTGAACGAGGCGGTAGGACCGAACGACGGATGATGGTGTTCCCCACCGCGTCCGCAGAAATCCATGACAACTGGCAAGTCGCCGGATTGAAGGGAACCGGCAGCTGCGATTTTTCTGTCGATAATGTGTTCGTGCCAGAGGCGTTCAGCTGGGAGCAGCGTGTCGATCCCCCGAAGCGTGGCGGACCGCTTTACCGGATCGAACATCCCGGCTTTGTCGCCAACGAGCATGCGGGATTTGCCATCGGAGTCGGGCGCCGCGCCCGGGGTGACCGGGCGGCGCGGGGATCCGACCAACCAACCGGGTTACCCCACCACCGCCCCCGCCGGGGAGCGCCCCCCGCCGGGCAGCGCCGG
>JAPPPC010000371.1 GCA_028817685.1 Rhodospirillaceae bacterium | reverse complement strand
CCCTGGGTCACAAGGTCGGCGATGACGCTGCCGACGATCGGGCCGAGCTGGAACCCGTGGCCGCAATAACCGAAGGCGTGATAGGCGTTTTCCGACGTCTTGCTGGGACCGATGAACGGGATGCCGTCCGGCGTGAGACCTTCCATCCCGGCCCAGCACCGCACAATCGTGGCCTCTTTCATGATCGGAAACAGATGGCTGGTCGTCTTGGCGCTGATCGCCAGCCCGTCGAAGTCGATCACCGTGCGGTTTTCGTCCGGATAAGGCGTGCCGCGATGGCCGCCGCCGATGATGACGGTGCCGTTCTCGGACTGTTTGAACGAGATTTGGCGGCCCTGCGATCCGACGACCGGCTCGACGAAGCGCGGCATCGGGGCCGTCACCATCATCATCAGCGCGTCGATCCTGAGCGGCACCGTCTCGCCCAACGCCGCCGCGACGCGGTCCGCCCAACCGCCGCCGCAATTGACCAGCACGGGCGCCTCGAATTCGCCGTCCGATGTCGAGACGCGCCATATGCCGCTGGTCCGTTCGAACCCCGTCGCGGTAACCCCCTCGAAGAACCGGACACCCAGCGCTTCGCCCTTGCGCCGGAAGGCGGCGGTGGTGCGCGCCGGATCCGCGTAACCGTCGCCGGCCACATGCATCCCGCCGATACAATGGGGCGCGACAGCGGGCAGCAGCTCGAACAAGGTGTCCCGGTCGACCATGACCTCATGGTCGTAGCCCATCGTATTCAGATGCTGCACCCGCGCCGCGAGGGCGGCGATTTCTTCCTCGGTCTCCGCGACCTTCACCTGGCCGGTCGGGTGGAACTCGCAATCGTCATCGACCAGATCCTCGATCCCATGCCACAGCTCGATCGACGCGGCCGACAACGGGACCTCGGCGAAATCGCGTCCGAGCCGCCGCACGCCGCCGGCATTGACCCCGGAGGCATGCCGGCCGACATGGTCCTTCTCGACGACCATCGACGACACGCCGCGCCGTGCCAGATGAAGGGCTGTCGAGCAGCCATGCAGACCGCCCCCAACGATGATCACATCCGCGGTTTCGACCATGCCCGACCCGCTAACCCTGGCACATCGGCGGCGTGCCGAGCCGCTGCACACGGTCGCCCAGCACCGCCTCGAAGGCGAGCGCGACGGCGAGCGCGCGCTCGTCCTCGTCGAGCGGGGCCATGATCTGCAGGCCGACCGGCATTCCCGCCTTGTCCAGCGCGACCGGGATCGTCACCGCCGACAGGGCGAGCATGTTGCCGGTCCGCGTGTTGCGCAGCGCCGCCATGTTGTTCGTGCGGTAGCCCTCACCGTCGGACACGGCCTCCACGGTCGGCGGAGTGATCGTGACGGTCGGGCCGACCACCACATCGACATCGGCCATCCGGTCGTCCGCCGACGCCGCCAATTCGGCCAGCCGCGCGCGGCGCAGCAGGTAGTCCACCGCGGTGATCGCCTCCATGCTCTCGAAGCGGGCGGCGACATTCGGATCGAGCGTCGATTTGGATTGCGCCATCTCACCGGTGATGAAGGCGGCGAATTCGGGCGCGGCAAGGCCACCGCGCATGAAGATCTCGTCCGCCGCCGCGGCTTCCGGCAGATCGAACTTGCTGATCTGGGCGCCGGCCGCGGCCAGTTCGTCGAGCGCCGCCTGCACGCCCTCCGCGACGCCGGGGTCGCAGCCCTCGAAGAAATGATCGCAGACGCCGATATGGACGTCCCCCGCGGTAAGTTCGGACAGGGCCGCCAGCAGCGCCTCGCCCGGGATATCGGTCAGCGGATCGATCGCGGCGAAGGCCAGCACCGCGTCGGGAACGGTGCGCGCCAACACGCCCGCCGTGTCGAGGCTGGGGCTGAGCGGCACGATCCCGTCAAGCGACCAGCGTCCGAAGCTCGTCTTGACCCCGACATTGCCGGTGAAGCTGGCCGGCACGCGCACCGAACCCGCCGTGTCGCTGCCCAACGCCAGCAGGGCCGAGCCCTCGCACAGGCTGACCCCGGCGCCGGCGCTGGACCCGCCCGGCACCCGGTGCGCCGCGGCGTCCCAGGGATTGCGCGGCGTGCCCCAATGCGCGTTCGAGCCGACCCCGCCGAAGGCGAATTCGACCGTATGGGTCTTGCCCGCGACCGGCGCCAGGGCGGCGCGCAGGGCGCCGACCACCGGCCCCTCCTGCTCCCATTTTTCCGGCAGCGCGGCCGGGCTGCCGGCGAAAGTCTCGTAGCCGGCGACGCCGTAGAGATCCTTGACCGAAACCGGAATGCCCTGCAGCGGACCGAAATCGAGCCCGGCGGCAAAGGCCGCGTCGGCGGCCCGCGCCTCGGCCAGGAAGCGGTCGTCCTGACGGCATTTATAGGCGTCGAGCGCGGTGCCAAAGCGCGCGTGATTGGCGATCGCCTCCTCGGCGAGGGCAACGCTGGTCGTCGTGCCGTCGCGCAGCGCCGCCGCGAGCGATCGGATGGATTGTTGAAGTTGGCCGGTCATCGGGTTTCCTTTGATTGGCGACGGCGCATGGTAGCGCAATTCGTTACGGAAATTTCAAGAGACCACCATATAATCGAAATACAGGAACGCCACCCTCGGGACGCAACTTCCTCTTCGTCAGCCGCTATTTTCCCGAGGAGACCCATGATGCCGCGACCATCCGACCGCACCGACTTCCAAATCCTCGCCGAGCGGACGATCTCGCGCCGGCGGTTCGTCGCGGGCGGGACCGCCGCCTTCGTCGCCAGCGCGCTGCCGCCGGGGACCGCGGCGGCATCGAGCCGCTTCGGGTTCGAGCCGGTCGCGGCGAACACACGGGATACGGTGACCATTCCCAAGGG
>JAPPPC010000749.1:7685-11769 GCA_028817685.1 Rhodospirillaceae bacterium | reverse complement strand
CCACCCCCCTCGCCCGCAACCACCCCAGCCGGCTCGTCGACGCACCCCGGCCCCGGAGCGCTCGACCGCCCAGACCGATGCGGAAATGCGGGAAGTTGAAGGCGTCGCGCACGCCGTCTTCGTCGCCCGCATTGATCGCAGCGATATAGCGCCTGACCACATCGAAGGCGGTTTTCTCGATCTCCTGGTCGATTTCCATCTCAGCCCTCGCCCTTGATCGTGCTCGGCGGCGGGTTGGCGGACAGGTTCTCGCGCTCCCAATCGTAGGTCGACGGGATCGAAGCCGGGTCGGCGGCGCGGGCGGCCCGGAAGGGCACGACGGGTTTGTAGATCTCCCAGAAGCGGCGCATCTCGGTCACCGCGTCCGACGTCATGTCGATCCGCAGATCGAGCGCCGGCACCTCACGGCCCACATCGTTGCCGATGACCTTCAGCAGGCAGGAGCTTTCGTCATAATGACGGCCGCCCGGCCCTTGCTGTCCCCCGGCATCGCGGCCGGCTTCCAGCGCGCGCAGCAGCCGTTCGGCCAAAGCCTCGCCCGCGGATGCGGTGAAGGCCGCCGCCATCGCGTCGACCACATCGCCGCTGACAAGCACATTGCCCATGGCGACGAAATCGTCGCCCTGGATATGGCCTGCCCAGGGCCGTGCGTTCTCGCCCGTATGGCTGAACAGAGCGCCGTCGCGTGTAACGATGCCGATCTGCCGATAGTCGAAGGAAGGATCGGACTCACGCATGGCCGCAACGGCCCGGTCGAGTCCCTGCCCCGCCTCCAGCGCCCGCACCCCGGCGATGCCGGCAACGGGATTGCCGAAGGCCTGAACGACCACGATATCGCCGCTCGGCGAGTAGCTGGGGCAGGTTCCACCGGCCGCCATCGTCACGGTGGTGAGGCCGATGCCGACCTGATCGGCCGCCGCGTCGTAGCCGACGATCGAAAACGTCATGTCGAGCCGCCGTCGATGCGAATGATCGAACCGGTCGTATAGGCCGCGTGATCGGACGCCAGGTAGAGCGCCGCCGCGACCACCTCGTCCGGCTCGCCGCCGCGCTGCAGTGCAATGCGCGTGCGGGCGCGTTCGGCGAATTTCTCCATGTCCCAGGCCTTCGAGATGTCGGTCAGGAACGGCCCCGGCATGATGCCGTTGACCCGCACGGTGGGCCCGTAGCCCTGGGCGAAAGCCTCGGTCATCGCGTTGAGACCCGCCTTCGCCGCCGCATAAGTGATGATGTTCCCCAAAGGCCGGATCGCGCCGGTACTGGAAACATTGATGATCGACCCGCCGCCGGCATCGATCATGCGCTGGCCGATCTCCGCGCAGAGCCGGAACGGCCCCTTCAGATTGACGTCGAGCACCTTGTCATACAGCGCTTCGGGAATGTCCGCCGCGCGGTCGTAGAGCGGCGACATCCCGGCGTTGTTGATCAGCACGTCGACCTTGCCGAAATGATCGTAGACCGCGTCGATCAGCGCGTTGCACTGATCCCAATAGCCCACATGGCAGCCATAGGCGAAGGCGCGCCGTCCCATCGCCTCGATCTCCTGCGCCAGCGCTTCGCACGCCTCGACCTTGCGGCTGGTGATGGCGACATCGGCCCCTGCCGCCGCGAAACCCAGCGCCATCTCGCGCCCCATGCCGCGGCTGCCGCCGGTGATCAGGACGACCTTGCCGGTCAAATCGATAATGTGTTTGGGCATGGTCCGGTCCTCCTCAATCGTATCCGACGTCGGCCGCCTCGAAGGCCTTGCGCAGCCCGTCTTCCATCGCGACCACGTCGGCGCAGACGGCATAGCGGATACAGCCCGGGAAATGCACGCCGACGACGCCGGCCTTGTCGATCATGGCGAAGTTGAAGGCTTCCGAACTGTCCAGCTTTTCACCGAAGGCGCGGGTCGGTGCGTCCCACAGCGTGTAGAAACCGGCCTGCGGCTGGGCGGCGAGCCGCATCCCGCAGTCGGACATAACCCCCATCAGGGAATCCAGACGCGCCTTGTACATCTCGCGATATTGCGCGATGCCCGCCTGATCCTCCTCCAGCGCCGCGACCGCGCCCGCCGCCATCGGGGCGACGATACCGGCGTCGGTCTTGCCCTTGACCTCCTTCACATCGCCCATGAAGTCGGGCGAGCCGATCATCGCCCCGACATGCCAGCCGGTGCCGTTGCCGATCAGCTTGGCCGCGGTATAGGCCTCGGCCCAGGACAGGTCGGGATAGTCGATCGCCACCTCCGCCAGAGTCGCACTGTCGTCGGAATGGCTGAGCGAATAGTAGGCCGCATCGTTGAACAGGCGGATGTCGTTATCGCTGCAATATTGGCACAGGGTGCGTAGCCAATCCTCGGTCGCGATCTGTCCGGAAGGATTGTGCGGATAGTTCGTCATGACCAGGTCGGTCCCCGGCTCGACATCCGAGGCGGAGAAGCGGAACTGATTTTGCCCGTTGAGCGGCAGCGGGTAGTGGGTGGCGTTGACATGGTAAGCGCACCAATCCGCCGGGATCGGATAGCCCGGTTTGGTCATCGTCGCGACCTTGACCTCTTCCTGGGCACAGCCGCAGGCGAGCGGCAGCAAGCCGATTATCGGCTTGATCCCCGGGATCGGCAGATAGTCGACTCCCTCTTCCGGCATCTCGCGGCGCAGATGCGCGGTGACGAACCGGCGGGCGAAGTCCGGGACGGCGGGGCAATCATTGTACTGATAGGCGTGCATCGCCTCTTCATCGCTCATCACCGCGTCGCGCGCGGCCTTGCGGGCGCTCATCAGCGCCGCGCCCTTGGGTTCGCCGATGGACAGATCGAACAACTCCATGCCCTGTGCGACCGCCTCGGCGCGCTTGCCCCTGATTTTTTGAAAGATGTTTCCGCCGCCAGCCGGCAACCGGGATCGTTGCATCCGCCCCACTCCTTATCAGTCGTCCGCCACGGCACAACCGCCGCGGCATTCTGTGTTTAGAAGAATATCGTCAGGTTCTTCGCCAGAAGAACGCTCTGATCGAGATAGATCTCGCGCGCGGCGATTTTGAAGCTGTCATCCTCACGGCGCAACGTGTCGTGCCGCTTGCCGACGAAGAAATCGGTCTCGGTCTCCGTCCGGTTCCGGTAGACGAGAAACCGGCAACGCGTCTCGATGGTCCCGTCGCCGCCATCGTCGACCTGCAGGTTGGAGACCATGTGGCAAGTGCGCGAGACCGGTTCTTCGGCCCAATGCAGCCCGGTCATGATCTGCTTCACCCGCTGCTCCAACTCGAACTTGCCCTCGTCGAACCAGTTCAGGTCCTTGCCTGCGCGGGTGTGCTGGTCCTGCCATTTGCCGAATTCCTGGTTCCGGGTCAGCGGCATCCAATAGCGGATATCCTCGGCGAGCAGATCCAGCCAGGCCTCGAACTGCCGGGAGTCGAGCAGTTCGGCCTCGTGATTGAAGAACTGCTCGACCTCGTAGCGCAGCAGCAGCGCGTCCATCAGCGATTGGTTGGGCGACCCGTCCATGGCCCTACTCCGCCGCCGCGGCGGTGTCGCGCAGTTGCGGCGCGGTCGGCGGATGCTCCATCAGATCGGCCCAGCGCTCGTAATAGGCGCGCTGGTTCTGTTCGGAGACGTTCTCGGTGACGTAGACCTCACCGCCGAGCCATTCTTCCGACCAGCCCTTGCTCTCATGCCCCATGCCCATCGTATAGGGGTAGTCGTAGCGTCGCGCGATCGTGCCGCGCGACCCTTCATGCGCCGAGCCCCAATTCTCCATGTCATCCTGCTCGGTCAGCCCGGACGGGCCCTGATAGCGGATGACGTAGTGGCGCAGCACGTCTTTGACCTCGTCCGGCGCCTCCTTCGGCACCAGGAAGATGCGCCAGACTTGGGTCTCGTTCGGCCCGTTCGGGTGCCAGGAACCCATGCTCTGCACCCCGTTCGAGAAGGAGACGTTCGGGAAGATCGTCCCGCCATGGCCGAAGAACCGCGCCTTCTCGCCGCGCAGCGACTGCCGTTTGTTGTAGCAATCGCGGAAATAATCCTCGACGACGGCCATCTCCTGATAGGTTGGCAGATATTCGTAATTCTCCGCAAAGAGCTGGCCGCGCGCCGTATGCC
>JAPPPC010000749.1:0-7675 GCA_028817685.1 Rhodospirillaceae bacterium | reverse complement strand
AGCTCCACCTCCCGGGTCCGCGTGATTTTGTCGTAGGAGTGGCGCCCCTTCACCCCGGCCGGCGACAGCACGACGGCGTCGACCGAGGCGTGGCTGGGGTTGTGGTAGTAATCGCCGGAGAAATTCTCCGCACCCCACTTCCAATTGCAGGGCACGCGCCATTTGAAGATGCCGCCGAACGCCTCCCAATCGCCATAGGTGCCGTCGGGCAGTTCGCAGTAATCGTCGAAATAGAAGCGCAGATCGCCGATCGAGGTTTCGAAATCGGGCGCCGCCTCGTCCCAGCAGGCGAAGACGTAGCCGCGATAGCTGTAGACGCGGGCCTCGATCAGTCCCCATTGCGATTTGTCGAGCTCGTTGTGGTAGGCGCTGTCCATCTTCGGCACGCCGACCAGCGCGCCCTCATCGTTGAACACCCAGGCGTGGAAGGGACAGGCGAATTTCGTCGAATTGCCCTTGTCATAGCGGCAGACCCGCATGCCGCGGTGCCGGCAATTGTTCAGGAAGACATGCAGCTTGCAATGCCGGTCCCGGTTGAAGATCACCGATTCCTCCGCCATGCGGGCGAGGATGTAATCGCCCGGCTCCGGCACCTGGCTCTCATGACCGACGAACAGCCAGGAGCGCGGGAAAATGCGCTCGAGCTCGTCTTCATAGACCTGCTGGCTGGTGAAAATATCCCGGCTGATCATACCCTTATCGAGATTGACCAGCCCGCCCTTGTAGCTGATCGACCCTGCGCCGCTCATCGGCTTCGCCTCAACTCTGTTGCGGGAGCAAAGCATAGCGGGTTCCCGGCTGCAGCGGCAATACGGGTGGCGAACTGTCGCAGAATTTGAAAGCGGGGCCGAAAATGGCAGGATAAGCCGCACCAGCCGCTTCCGGGAGTCCGACATGACCTTACAATTCGGCGTTTTCGACCATATCGAGCCCGTCGAGGGCATGCCCTTGCAACAAATCTACGATCTGCGCCTGGAACAGATCGAGGCCTTGGATCAGGCCGGGTTCTACGCCTATCACCTGGCCGAGCACCATACGCCTGCGGTGCACAGCCTCGCCCCGTCGCAGAACGTGTTCCTGGCCGCGGTATCGCAGCGGACGACAAATCTGCGCTTCGGGCCCTGCGTCTACGTGCTGCCCCTGCATCACCCGCTCCGCCTGATCGAGGAAATCAGCATGCTCGACCATCTGAGCGGCGGCCGCATGGAGATCGGCGTCGGCCGCGGCGGCGTCATGGAGGCCTATTTCTGGGGCCAGGAGGCCGACTCGGACACCAATTTCGAGCGTTATCAGGAGACCCTCAACATCATGCGCGAGGGGCTGAACACCGACTCGCTGAACTATGAGGGGCGCTTCCACAGCTTCGACGACCTGCCGATGCGCCTGCAACCGGTCCAGCGTCCCTACCCGCCGCTCTGGTATATGCGGAATGCGGAGACGGCGGCCTTGGAAGGCATGAATACCGTCATCGTCGGCACGCTGGACAGCCTGCGCAGCGAAGTCGTGAAATATAACCGCGTCTGGGCAGAAACCCATGGCGAGGGCGCGCTGACCGTGCAGGGCCAGGTCCCGAAGATCGGTCTGGTGGTGCACATGGTCGTCGCCGACACCGACGAGGAAGCGATTGAGATCGCGACGCCGGCCTGGGACAAATATCGCTGGAACCTGGCCGCCCCGCGCCGTCTCGAAGCCGAAAAGCGTGGCCTCACCCAGTTCCAGTCCGCCCCGGACGGCTCCTTCGGCTTCTCCGGCGCACGGCCCGCGCATTTGCCGGACCGCGAGACCCGCAAAGATATCGAAGCGGAACTGGAGCGTTTCGACACGCAATCCAACCGCACCGATCCCACCAGACTGGGCGGTGTCGCCCTCGCCGGCTCTCCCGACTCGGTCAAACGCTACATGGAAGAGTACGAAGACACCGGTGCAAACTACTTCGTCTGCTCGTTCCAATGGGGCGACCTGTCGCACGAGGTCGCCATGCGGTCGATCGACCTGTTCCGCAACGAGGTCCTGCCGAGCTATCTGCCCAAAGCTGCTGAATAGCGGTTACTTGCCCGCACGGCAGAACGGCATAGAATTCGCCGAACAGAGACCCAACCGTAAGGCGTGACAATGACTCTCGAATCCCCGATTTGGCCGGCGCAACTGGACCATCTGCGCTTGGATTCCGACGATCCCGCGATGCTGGCGGATTTCTACGCCACCGCTTTCGGCTATCACCAGACGTCTTTGCCCGACGAAACCTATCTGCTGCAAGGGCCCGGACGCCGCCTGATCGTCGGCCCGGGCGAACCCGGCGCACGGCCCTACCACGGTTATCGGCTGCAGAACCGTCAGCAACTCGAAGACGTGCGGGATTTCCTCCAAGGTCAGGGACTGAACACCGAACCGTCGCCCTCGACCATTTTTCAGGAGGACGCGGTCGCCGTGCGCGATCCAGACGGCTGGCTTAGCGTCTTTGGCTTGCCGCGGACGGATTTGCCGTCGCAAAAGGTCAACAACGTCCCCTCGGCGGTAAATCTATCGGGCCGCCTGCAGCATGTCGTCGTCGCGACCGACAATCTGCAGCCCATGATGAAATTCTACGAGAAAACCTTGGGGTATGTGGCGTCGGACTACGTCAATGCGGATATGGGCGACCCGGCCTCAAAGAAGGTCGCTTTCTACCGTTCCGACCCCGAACATCACAGCTTTGCCGTCTTCAGCGCTTCCGAAGTGCGCAGCGACCACCACGCGTATGAAGTCGATGACTGGAACGCGATCCGCGACTGGGCGGACCATATGGCGTCCCTTCAAATCAAACTCTGGTGGGGACCGGGCCGGCACGGTCCCGGCAACAATTTGTTTTTCATGATCCTCGACCCGCATGGCAATCAGGTCGAAATTTCGGCCGAACTGGAGAACATGCCACGCGAAATGGCAGCCCGAATTTGGCCCATGGAAGAACGCAGCCTGAACCTATGGGGCCCAGGCTGGATCCGTGATTAGATTGTGAAAGCGCTTACGCTTCGGAGCTGATCTGCTCGCGGGCCACCGACATCAGCCGGTCCATCTCCTTACGGACGAGATGGGCTGACGTTTCGACGCCCTTGCCTTCCAAATCACCGAGAACTTTCTGCAGGACGTCAACGTCGCCCGGCTCGTCGAAATCCGACGCGATGACCTCCTTGGCATAGGCATCCGCGGCATCGCCATCCA
The DNA here is from genome assembly GCA_028817685.1 of Rhodospirillaceae bacterium. Taxonomy (GTDB): domain Bacteria; phylum Pseudomonadota; class Alphaproteobacteria; order UBA8366. The sequence continues at coordinate 4,477 of JAPPPC010000749.1, read as the reverse complement.
GCGACAGCAGATCCGCCGCCCAGAGTCCGAGCAATTTGTTGCGGCGCGCGTTGACCTTGAAGTCAAACTCCTGATCTCTTTTGAATTTATTTTCAAAGCCTTTCTGGCGATCCTTAAACTGAGACATAAAGCTTGATCCCTTTCCTTGGCGCGCGCCACGGCGCGGTTCGTTTCCCAATATATAATCAATCAGACCCGTCACTTGAATGATGAAATTGTACTTTTCGCGATATACGGGATCGGGCTCGCAGGATTGGCGCCTGGCCCGCAAACATGATATCGACTGCGGCCATGTGCACCGTTGTCATTCTCCGCAGACCCGAACATGACTGGCCCCTCCTCATCGCCGCGAACCGCGATGAGATGCTGGCGCGATCCTGGCTCCCGCCGGCACGGCATTGGCCGGATAGGCCGGACGCGGTCGCGGGCATCGACGAGCTTTCCGGCGGCAGTTTGCTTGTCGTCAACGATCATGGTGTCGCCGTGGCGTGCCTGAACGGGGTCGGGTCGCTGGGGCCGGTCGCGGACAAAAGAAGCCGTGGCGAACTCGTCCTTGAAGCCCTGGATCATGCCGACGCCCGCGACGCCGCGGGCGCGTTGAGTGACATCGACCCCAATGCCTATCGGACCTTTAATCTCGTCATCGCCGACAATCGCGATGCCTATTGGCTCGCCGGACGCACCGGCGCCGAGCGCATCGCGATCGAAGCGCTGCCGGCCGGCTACTCGTTCTTCACTTCAAGCGACCGGAACGATCCCGACAAACCCCGCGTTGACGCCTATCTACCCCTATTCGAAGCGGCCGAAATACCGGACCCGGATTCCGGTGATTGGTCGGAATGGACGCGGCTGATGTCCGACCGCACGGGTGCGAGCCGAGACGAGCCCATGTGCATCGTCAGTGACTATGGCTACGGGACGGTGTCCTGCTCCCTGATCGCCCTGCCGAAGCCCGCCCCCGGCGCGCTGGCGAAATGGTCCTTTGCCGCCGGACGGCCGGACATCACGGCTTTCGAGCCGGTCGATATGTCCAGCCCAGTACCGGCCGGTGCGGCGGGCAACGACTGAAGCTATCCGCGGACGGCCTCGAGCGCCTGCCAGTCAAATGCAACCCCATGCCCCGGCCGATCGGGCGCGGTGGCGTAGCCCTCCACCACCTGCAACGGTTCGGCGATGTAATTGTCCAAACCGAAGCCATGCGCTTCCAGATACGACGCGTTCGGCACCGCGCCAAGCAAATGGACATGCAGCTCGTGTACGCCATGGGACGTCACCGGCAGGTTGCGTGCCTCGGCCAGCGCCGCGACCTTCATCCAAACGGTGATACCGCCGCAATTCGACACATCCGGCTCGGGATAGCTGACACCGTTCGCGGCCATCAAATGCTCGAACTCATAGATTGAATGAAGGTTCTCGCCCGCTGCGATCGGCACGCCGCCTTCGGCCAGAATGCGCGAGTGCCCGGCAAAGTCGTCAGGGATCGTCGGTTCTTCCAGCCAAACGAGGTTGTAGTCCTGTAGCTGCCGTGCGGCGGCGATGGCCTGGTCGACCGTCCAGCCCATATTCGCATCGACCATCAGCGGGAATCCGTCGCCCAGATGCTTCCGCATCGCGGCAACGCGTTCAATATCCTCGCCGGTATTCTCTCTGCCCACTTTCATCTTGATCGCCCGGAACCCCTTTTCCAGATTGCGATCGGTCTGTTTCAACAAATCGTCGAGGGTGAAATAGAGATCGATACCGCCGGCATAGGCCCTGACCTTCGGATCGCTGCCGCCGAGCAAGCGCCATAGCGGTTCGCCCAGCTGTTTGGCCTTCAAGTCCCACAGTGCGATATCCACTGCCGACAGCGCGTGTACCGTGAGGCCGCCACGCCCGACATAGTGCACACGCCACCACAGCATCTTCCACAGCGCCTCGACCCGCGCGGCCTCCTCGCCGACCAGGTCGGGCGCCATATCCCGGGCAATTAGCTCACGAATGGCCGCCCCGCCCCGACCCACCGTATAGGTGTATCCGACACCCTCTGTACCGTCTTCGTCTTCGATCCGAACCGTAACCAGTTCGAAGGCCGGTATTTCGCCATGCGTCGAATCCGATAGGACGACGGGAAGCGGTATACGGTAATGATCGGTGCGGACGTTTTTTATCGGCATCGGAGCCTCCTTGCATTGGCGAGTGCATAGTCTCATTCATCACGGTGAAACGCCATCCGCGGGACCTCGTTTTCAATCGGCCGGTCAGCGGACCCGGCGTATGACAAGACGTCGAAGATTTTGGAGACCGCAATCAAATGGAACTCTACGCCATTCGCATTTTCGTCCTGCAGTGGGACGAGGCCTGCAGATTTTACGGCGAGACCTTGGGCTTGAAGGAGCGTTTCCGCAATGACGAGATCGGGTGGGCGGAATTCGACCTAGACGGACCGTGCATTGGGCTCGAACGGGTCGACCCGGACGATTCGGAAGGCAATGCGCTCGTCGGCCGGTTTGTCGGCCTGTCCCTACGGGTCGAAGATTTGGCAAAATCCTATCGGGACCTGGTGGCGCAAGGTGTCCGATTTACTGCCCCGCCCGAGACCCAGCCCTGGGGTGGTTCGCTCGCCCATTTCGAAGATCCGGACGGCAACGTGCTGACGTTACTCGGGTAGGCTAACCCGCACCGCGTTCCCGGGACTCCTCGGTTGCCGGCGCGTAGGTACGGTGCGCGAATTCATTCAATTCGTCCCACGCCGATACCCCGACCGAGCAGCGTGAGGTTTCAGGTTCAGTTGCCACTGTCGGGACGTCTGCGACACGGCGGCATTGAACCCATCCAGTCTCCGGAGGATTCGATTCTTCCCCATCGATATAGAGTTCGGTCCCGGACGCAATCGTCAGCGCAGCGCCCGCCCATGACACTTCGATAACCACTTCTGTCGCCTTGCCGCACGCTGCGGCGAAGGGCACCAGCAACAAGGGAAAGGATGTTCGATCCAGTCGAAGATCTCGCCCGGAAAGAACTTCGTGTGCGCAATCCGTCAGAGCCGCACCTGCAATCAGCGGGCATAACCGGCCACCCGGCGCAGCCCAGGTACGATCGGTGGTTTTCGGCGCTAAAACTACATGCGCAAGCCCCTGGTTGCGTTTCAGGGTTTGCGCCAACAATTCCGGTCCCGGCAGCCCTCGCGCCGCCAGCCAGCGAACGGCCTTTCCCGCCTCTTCGGCAATTCCCCAATCGAGCCCGGCACCGCGCGCCGCCTTGTTCGCCGTCGCCTCGATTTCGTTTAGCGCGAACGACACCTAGCCCTCCGCCACCGATGGGTAGGACCAATCGTCGTAAGGAGACGCAGCCAGTTCATCCGGGAATGGCGCGTTCTTGAACATGTTGATACGCACCCAACGGTCGGAGCGCGGGTCGAAATGCGTCGCCCCGAAAAAGGTGAGCTTACAGCGCAACAAATCGATCGGCAGCATGTCCGCGGCGATGGTGTTGTCGCGGATTTCCGCATAGGGTGACTGCGCCGTGATTTGCGCCCGGCGCGCGACATGACGGTGTTCCGGATGGCGCAACAGGAACGCGGCAACGCTGTCTTCGCCGCGCCATTTCAAAATGTCCTGATGCATCCGTGCGGCGTCGCGGCCGGGCGACAGGGGCTGCTCGTATTCGCCGACCGGCTCTTCGAACCGTTCACCCAACCGCGGTTCGAGCTTTTCTTCGGAGACGTACCAGGCCCGTGCATTGTTTTCGGAACGAGACCAGTCCAAGCCGAGTGCGAAGGCATAAACCGATTCCACGATGGCCCGAAGATTGCCTAGCGGCATCGCCCCATCGATACCGAACACCGCGTCTTCATCGGCGCTCATGTCATCGGACAGATCGTCAATATCCTCGCCGTGCGCCTCCAGCATCAGGGAAACCAGCAATTCCTGCCCTTCCAGGGACAGTTCCCGCTCGCCCCACCGATAAAGACTGTCCCACGGCATGGCGCCAGAGATGTTTTCCGCACCGGCGAATTCCTGCAGGCGCACCAGATCCTCACGAAGCATGGCGAGCTTCTTCGTCTGGATCGGGTGTTCAGAACGCCAAAGATCGACATTCCGCACTGCCCGGGCGAGCATTTTTCCGAAGGCTTGGGCCTCGTGCACTGTCGCCTTCGGCCGCGCGCGGACCCGCGCCAGCGCCGCTTCACGCGCTGCGATCCAATTATTGAACAAAGCGGGATGGTTGACGATGAACGGCGCCAGCCCGAGGCCCGTGGAATTGCCGACACCCAAGTGCCGCCGCATCCCTCTGTCGAGGGTCACCGCCGTTTCCGGCGCGCGGAGATAGGCCATCCGCTCGACCAAATCCATCGTGAAGGCCCGGATGAGATAGACGGTCAGCATTTCGGCCTGGAACGGTGCCCTGAATTCCGGGCGGTCGGCGATCGTTTCACGGTCCGCGGAACCGAATTTGCCGGAACCGTAGACTGCCGTCGTGCGCATCACATAGCCGA
>JAPPPC010000324.1 GCA_028817685.1 Rhodospirillaceae bacterium | reverse complement strand
AAGAAGCGCCAATGCGTCGGCAACGCTGCCAGCCCCGCGGTCAACGCATCGTAGTTGGCGTCGGTCCAGACGGATTCATAGGCCTCGCGCTCGCGGCCGAAATCGAAAAAGCCCTCACCCGCCTCCGATTGCATCTCTTGGCGGCAGTGCGCGGTTGCCGTCTCGTCGATATTGCCGTCGACCAGTACGACACCGTAGTCCCGTTCAGCGCCTTCCGGCGATACGAAGCCCCGCCTGACATCCAGCAGCACATCTTCCGCGGGTCGTTCCCACGGGTTGCCCCAGCCGGCCGCGCCGCCGCACGCGATCTTGATGACGTCGCCGGGCGCCACGGTCAATATGTCGGTGTTGCCGAGATTGACCTCGCGGTTGGTGCCGGGATTCAGCAAAAATGCCGACGGGCCGCCGGCACGCCCCCCCTTGATCCCCCAGGCCCGGAAGCGAGTACGGTCCCGATTGCGCGCAGTGATCTTGGTGTTCGGCGCATAGACCCGGAACTCCAACTCCGTCGCCGTGCCACCGCGATAACGGCCGGCCCCGGCTGAATCCTGCGTCAGCCCATAGCGCAGGATACGGATCGGCACTTCCGCCTCGTTGATCTCCACCGGCGTGTTCTTTAGAAACGAAGAATTGGCGCCGGAGCCGTCCGCCCCGTCTTCGCGCGGATTACCGCCGGCGCCGCCGGAGATCGGGTCGATCGATGCGACAACGCGCCGCCCGGTGCGGTGATCCACCGAGTTGACGTTCATGATCGGCCCCCCGCTGGCGGGACAGGCCGGCAGCCGCTCGGGTGCGACCTGTGCGAAGGCGCCGAAAATCACATCCATGACTCGCGCTTCGGTCAGCGAGCGCATCCCAACCGCAGCCGGGAATTCCGGATTGACGATCGTCCCCTTCGGCAAAATGCAGTGACACACGCGCGTCATGCCAGAATTCAGCAGGATCGACGGATCGAGCGAGTAGAGGACATAGTCGAGCCCGACCATCATCAGGATGTGCCGTGGATCGCCGCCGGTCGGCATGTTGATCGAGGATTCGAGTTGCGGGTCGCTGCCGGTAAAATCGAACTCGATACCGTCGCCCGCGATGGTCAGCTTGAGCGCGATACGGCAGGGGTGACCACCGGCGGAATCTTCGTCCAGATAGTCGGCGAATCGATAGACGCCGTCCGGCAAGGTCCGCACCAGCGCCCGCGTCTGCGCTTCGGCATAGTCCAACAGATCGTACATGCCCTGCCGGAACGTCTCGACACCGAAGCGCGCGATGATCTCTTTCACCTTGCGTTCGCCGGTGTTCATCGCAGCGACCTGCGCCTTGAGATCGCCCCAGTTCTGATCCGGGACGCGCACATTGGTGCGAATGATATCGAGGACAGGTTGATTCAACACGCCGGCGCTATAGAGCTTGGTCGGCGGGATGCGGATTCCTTCCTGATGCACCTCGGTCAGGGTCCGCGACAGGCTTGCGGGGACGGCGCCACCAACGTCGGTGTTGTGGACATGGCCAACCGCAAAACAGACCACTTCCCCGTCATGAAAAATCGGCTTCCACAGATGCATGTCCGGCGGATGCGTGCAGACGTACCCGCTGTACGGGTCATTCGTCATGCAAATATCGCCATCTTCGTAGTCGTCGAACGCGTTGATGACATTGCCGTAGTTCAGTCCGACGAACCAGGTCGCGCCAAGGTCCGTCGGGGTCGCAAAGGTCTGTCCGTCCGGCGTCGTCAGCCCAGTGGTGAAGTCCTCGGTCTCCTTCACGAAGGTCGAATGCGCCGTGCGGTAGAGCGTGAACGCCATGCTCTCCGCCGCTGCTGCGCAATGATTGGCCAGGATCTCTAGCGTTACATTATCGATCGCCATCGCTTCTATCCGTTCAACAAAATGTTGCCATAGGCATCGACCTCGGCCGTAAAGCCGCCAAGGATACAGGTGGTGCAATCGTCTTGCTGTATCACCGCCGGCCCTTCAATGACCTGGCCGGCCAGCAAGGTGGCACGGTCGTACAGCGCGGCTTTATGCGCCGCGCCGTCATAAAACACATCGACTTCGCCTTTCGGTACGGGTGCGGCTTCGCCAGCAGCCAGTTCGCGAAGTTCCGGTTTCGGGGCCGCCCCCACGATCACCAGGCGCAAATTGATGACCTGAACCGCGGCTTCATCATCGGCGTGGTCGTATACGCGCGCATGTTCCGCGTGAAACGCATCGGCGATCGACCGCAAATCACCGTTCTCGATCCAATCCTCTTCCAGCACCGTCTCGATTTCGAAAGACTGGCCGCGATAGCGCATGTCCGCGGTATAGAGCAGAGTCGCTTCGCCCTCGAAATCCTGCTCCTCGCGCAGCCACGCAATCGCGCGACGGCGCAGATCGGCATAGCCGTCCCGCAATGTCTGCGTCGCCGTGTCGAGATCGCAATAAACGGTGCTGATGAAATCGTTCTTGATATCGGCGATAAGACCGCCGAAAGCGCTCAACACACCAGGCGTCGTGGGTATCGCGACCCGCGTCATGCCAAGCTCACGTGCGACAAAACAGCTAAGCATCGGCCCGGCACCGCCAAATGCCTGCAAGGTAAACTCGCGCGGGTCGATACCGTACCGGGATACCAGCTTACTTACCTCGAGATACATCCCGGACACAGCGACCTTGATAATCGCCTCCGCGGTTTCTTCGAGTCCGAAACCGAGCTGCGCCGCGATCTCACCAACGGCGGTGCGGGCAAGATCTCTATCGATGTCGACCGCGCTGTATCCGAGTTCCGTCTCACCGAGGAAGCCGCAGACGCAAAATGCATCAGTGATGGTGGGCCGGGTTCCGCCCCTGCCG
>JAPPPC010000734.1 GCA_028817685.1 Rhodospirillaceae bacterium | reverse complement strand
ATTCTGTTCGGGCCGGTGACTGCCGTCGTTACCATCTTGCTGGTCGACATGGCCGGCGTCGTGGTTCTGGTGCCAGAGGCGCTGCGACGGGGCTCACGGCGGGTTAGCGTCCCACTTATTCTCGGCACGCTCGCCTGCATGCCCTTTGGCAGTTATCTGCTGCTGGTCGCCGATCCGGCGATCATGAAGAATTTCATCATCATTGCGGTCATCGGCGTGGCAACGGCGATGCTGTTCGGGTGGCGGTACGCGAAGCCGCTGGGGCCTGCGGCGCTGACCGGTGTGGGTGTCCTGAGCGGCGGTTTTCTGAGCGCCGCCTATATCGGCGCGATCGCGCCCCTGTTTCTCTATGCCGGGCCGGACAGCGCCCAGAACAGCCGCGCCAACATTATCCTGTGGAGTTTCTTCAGCGGGCTGGTGCTCGTCGCGACCTTGGTTTTCGGCGGGGCTGTGACCGAGGTGGAGCTGTGGCGCGCGCTCACCCTGATGCCGTTCTATTTCGGCGCGATCTATGCGGGCAGTCGTCTGGTCCGCGGGATCGACGAGCTGCTCTTCCGGCGCACGGTGCTGGGTATCCTGATCGCCGGTTCGGTGGTCGGGGTCGTGTTTTTCTGAACCCGGTTCTATTATTTCGGTAACGCGCAATCAGACGGTTGGGATGAGCGATGACAGCGATGCGGGAAGTCCCCATCGACAGCCCGGCGACATGGCGGGCCGACACCCTGTTGGACAATGACGGGCTCGTCGAACTCGACGCGGCCTGCCGGGCGGAGATCGACCGCACAGCCGAAGAACTGGCGGCCAATCCGCTGCCGATCGAAGCCCTGAAGGTCAGCGATGTGGATATGCCGGCCTGCCAGGCGACGATGGCAAGTGTCCGCGAGCAGCTGGAACACGGCATCGGTTTCGCGGTGGTAGACCGGTTGCCCGTCGACCGTCTCGACCAAGATATCTCCAAGAAGCTCTATTGGCTGCTGATGTCCATGACCGGTCGGCCGGTGGCGCAGGCCTGGACCGGCACGATGGTCTATGACGTGCTGGACACGGGCAAGAAATCGACCGCGGGTAGTGGCATCCGGTCGTCCAAGACCAATGGCGGGCAAAGCTATCATTGCGACAACACCTTCAACCTGCCGCCGGACTTCGTCGGGCTGCTCTGCCTGCAGACGGCGAAGAAGGGCGGGATGAGCGGCCTGATCAGCCTGGAGACCGTCTACAATCTGCTGCTCGAAGAGGCACCCGACCTGCTGCCGCGGCTGTATCAGCCCTTCTATTACGACCGCCAGGGGGAGCACGCACCGGACGACCAGCGCTGGTCGCACAAGCCGGTCTTCGAATCCGACGGCGACCGCATCACCGCCTATTTCAACCCGCGCCGGGTCGAACATGGTTATGAGATGCGCGGCATCGAAATGGATGACGAGACCCGCGAGGCGATCCAGGCGCTGCAGCGCGTCTCGGAACGGACCGGCCTCGGCAAGGATTTCACCTTCGCGCGCGGCCAGATCCAGATCGTCAACAACAGGCGGCTTGCCCACCGCCGCACCGCCTTCCGCGACTGGCCGGAGCCCGAGCGCCGCCGGCATCTGGTGCGTATGTGGCTGCGTGATGCGGGCCGGCCGTTCTACATGGGGTAGGGGATATGGCGTTGGAATTGTCGCCGCTGTCGGAACATACCGGTATCGAGGCGCGCGGGGTCGATCTGTCGCAACCGCTCGACGCGGACAGCAAGGAGAGGCTGAACCGGGCCTTCGTCGAGCATTCGGTGCTGGTGATCCGCGATCAGACGCTGAGCGCGGTGGAATTGCGCGACGGCGTACAGAACTTCGGCGAGATCTTCCCGCAGCACAACACGCGCTTCGCCCTGCCGGACTGCCCGGAGATACACTACCTGTCGAACAAGGACCGCTATCCGGACGGGACGCGCTACATCCCCGGCGCCGGCTATCACACCGACCATTCCAATTCCGAGACACCGCCCAAGGCGACCCTGCTGCTGGCGATCGAACTGCCGGACAGCGGCGGCGACACGCAATATGTCAATATGGCGGCCGCTTATGAGGCGCTGCCGGACGCGACCAAGGACCGCATCGCCGATTTGAAGGCGATGCATGTCTATCAGAGCAAGCACAGTGCCCGGAAGCTGATGGGGCTGACCGACGCGGCGAAGCAGAAGGTGCCCGACGCGGTCTATCACCCGATCGTCCGCACCCACCCGGAGAGCGGCCGCAAATCGATCTACATCAATCCGATCCGCATCGACGCGATCGAGGGGATGGCAGAGGCCGACGCGCTCGACCTCTTGAACGAACTGCTGAGCCATGCGACCGAGGAACGCTTCCAGTACCGCCACAAATGGCAGCCGGGCGATTTGGTCATGTGGGACAATCGCTGCCTCTTACACAAGGCCAACGGGGACTACGACCACGAGACCCAGACACGCTACCTCTATCGCGTTATGCTGCAGGGGGATCGGCCGGTTTAATTAGGGCGGTTATTAGTTTACGTCCGGGCGTGTAATCCGTGTACTTCATCTCGACTGCATATAATTTACTTTACGAGCCGCTGCGGCTATGGGCTCTCAAGCACATTCGGAAAAGACCAATTGCGACCAGCCTCCTCGTAACGATAATTTTCTACGCAACCATGTTGGAAATGCCGAGAATTTGGCCGGAAGTTTGGTATGTAAGCCTGTTTATTCTTAGCATTTTCATGATGCCTTATACGATGGTCGCCTTTGTCGAATGGTTCCGCAGCGGTATGCCGTTTCCACCCAAACAAAAACTTTCAATCGACGACCAAATTGTATTTACAAAAGCTGGCATCGTTTTTTTCTTTGGCGTGCCGTCACTCCTAATTTTGCGTTTGTACTTGTCCGACCTGTTTCTCAATAACTGAGTTTCGCTCCATGAAAATCACCAATCTCGACGTCTACGTTTTGCGCGGGCCGGACGGCGGGCGTCCACACTGGGTCAGTCATTTCATCGTGCCGACGGCGAACGAGATCCTGGTGCGGCTGCGCACCGAGGACGGGGTCGAGGGGTTCGGGCTGGCGACCTGCTATTCCGGCATCGAGGCGCCGGTCAGTGCGTTCAAGAGCGGCATCGGTGAGCAGATCCTGGGCGAGGATGCGACGGCGCCGGAGCGGCTGTACGAGAAGCTGTTCGGCCTGACCGCGCAGCGGCTGGCGCATGAGAAGGGCTGGGGGCGCGAATCCCTGATCCGCATTTCGGCCGCGGTCGATCTCGCCTGCTGGGACATCATTGGCAAGATCGCCGGGCTGCCGCTCTACAAGCTGTTCGGCGGCTATCGCGACAAGATTCCCTGCTACGTGACCTGTGCCTATTACCGCGACGGCAAGGATCTGGCCGAGCTGCGCGACGAGATGGAGGCGCTGAAGGCGCAGGGCCATACCGGCTTCAAGGGCAAGGTCGGCGGCGTCAGCCTGGCCGAGGATATGGAGCGCATGGCGCTGGTCCGCGAGGTGATCGGCGACGACAAGCATCTGATGATCGACGTCAACCGCGCCTGGGATCTGGAGACGGCGATCGAGGCGGCGCAATTGCTGGAGCCGCTCAACCCGCTGTGGCTGGAGGAGCCGGTGCGCTGGCATGACGACCGCCGGGAACTCAAACTCCTGTCGCAGCGCACCCGCATCCCGTTGTCGGCCGGCGAGAGCGAACTGACCAGCTATGGCTGCCGGTCGCTGTTGGAGGAGCAGGCGATCTCGATCCTGCAGTTCGACTGCACCATGTTCGGCGGCTTCACCGAGGGCCGCAAGATGGCCGCCCTGTGCGAGCTCAACCACGTCCAGGTGACGCCGCACCATGACTGTTTCATTCACGCCCAGCTCGTGGCGTCGACCCCGGCCGGCTGCTTCGTCGAAAGCTTCACCGACCCGGAACGCGACCCGCTGCAGGCCGAACTGTTCGAGAACCCGCCCAAGATCGCCGACGGCTGGGTCACCCTGAACGACGCCCCGGGCCTCGGCCTGACCTTGTCAGAGGATGCGGTCGCGAAATACGGGGAGCGGGTGCCGATCTAAGGCACGTAGCTTTCGATGCGCGCCCCGCCCGGCGCTTCGTAGAAGGGCGTGTCGCCCTCCAGGGTCGTGCGCTGCATGTGCCGCTCATACGCGTCGTCGTCGAAGGGCAGGGCGCAGTGCTGGGTGCAGCGGTTGTCCCACAGGATGGCGTCGCCTTTGCGCCAGCGGTGGGTGTAGGTGAATTCCGGTTGCACCGCATGCTGGGTCAGGTCCTCGATGAGGGCTTCGCCTTCTGCCTTGGGGATACCCTCGATCTCCACCGCCCAGCGGCCGATGAACAGCGCCGTGCGTCCGGTTTCCGGATGGGTGCGCGTGACCGGGTGCCACACGTCGGGCCGGCCGGCCTTTTCCGCCTCGGTCAGCGGCGGCAGGTCCGGATAGTTGTGATTGTGCCGCTCCACGCGGCTGAAGCGGCCCAGCTTGCCTTCGATCCGCGCGCGCACCGCCGGGTCGAGCGCGTCATAGGCCTTGGTGGTGTTGGCAAAGGCGGTGTCGCCCCGGCCCGGCGGCACCTTCAGCGCGTGCAGCAGCGAGCCCATATTGGGCAACCGCTTGTCCTCGCCGTCGCTGTGCCAGCCCCATCCGGCGCGCCGCAGCCCGATCGGTACGCCGTTTCGCTTGACGTTGGAGACGACCATGATCTCCGGATGGTCCGGATGGTTCGTCGAGGTCTCATGCGCGAGGCCCGGCATGATGTGCAGCTCGCCGAGGCGGCGGGTAAAGGCGACATGCTGCGCCGGCGTCCAATCCACATCGCGGAAGAGCAGGATATTGTGGTCGAGCCACGCCGCGCGGATATCGGCAATGACCCCGTCGCCCAGTGGCGCGGCCAGGTCGACGCCCAGCACCTCGGCGCCGATCGCGTCGCTGAGCGGGCGGAGTTCCAGCGCCATCCCGTTCTCCTTTCCGGCTACTTCTTCAATTGCCGCTCGATCGCCTCCGGCGTCACCTCGCCGGTGAAATATTCGAAATCTTCATGCCAGGCGATCGGCAGATCGATCAGCACGCCGGGCTCCGTCGCCGTGACGGCCAGGTCGAGCGCTTCGCGCAGGATCTTCGTCTGCATGGCGGTGTCGCCGGCCTTGCCGAAGCTGTTGCCCATCGGGAAGTTCACGAACAGGCTGCGCGGCGGCCGCACCAGGGCGGTGATGTCGCGCCCGGTGGAGACGGTGACGGTCGGAATTCCAAACTCTTCAACAACCCGAGCAACCAGACCCACGGTCTGGTGATCGAGGGGTCAAACCGGGATGGCGATCAGCAGATCGACCTGGTCGGCCAGAAGCTCGTCGGCGAAAGCGGGGGCGGACTCGCCCAGCACCTTGCTGCGGTTGTAGGGGCGGCCCATGAAGCCGCTCCAGTGCCGCTGCGCCACTCCACCGATCTCGCCGGCCTCGGCAAGCTCGTGCAGCCGGTCGATTGGCAGCAGGCAGTTGAGGTCGCGCTCCGCGTCGCTGTGATCGTAGTAGCTGTCATGAATCTGGTACTGGTCGGTGGGCGTCGCCGGATCGATAGCGTCGACCCGATGGTCGTTGCGCGCATCCGGATCGAACGGCACCGCCGAACAGTGCGAGATGCCGCCGCTCACCAGCATGGCGACGGTGCAGTCCGCCAGCGGTTTGGTCAGCGGTGTCCAGGGCGCGCTGTCATGCACGCTCCATTTATAGGGCGGGAAGCCCATCGCGCCGTACTTTTCGTTCAGCGCATCGACATAGCGGATCGGTTCCATCCTCGATCGTATCCTTTGTTGTGGTGCGGCCAGTGTGCCACGGTTTCCGGTCAGCGCGCCAGATACCCGCCATCGATCACCCGTTCCGGTTCGATGTTTCGGCCGCTAGACCGGCACTTCGCCCTCCAGCATGACCCGGTGCATCACGCGAAGCTGGTCGATGTCGTAATCCGCGTTGGCCCGGTGCATCGTGCAGCGGTTGTCCCAGACGATCAGGTCGCCCGCCTCGTAGCGGTGCCGGTACTGGAAGCGCGGCTGGAAGGCGAAGTCGTAGAGTTCGTCGAGCAGCGCGTCGCTCTCCGCCTCGTTCCAGCCGTCGATGTGGTCGATGCGGTTGGGGTTGATGTAGAGCGATTGCCGGCCGCTTTTCGGGTGGGTGCGGATCAGCGGATGGTCGACCGGCGGCGTTTCGGCCAGTTCCTCGGCGGAGCGTTTGGCGACCCAGGATTGGTTGCGGCGGCTGCGATATTTGTGCACCGCGCGCAGCCCTTCGATCCGTTCGCGCGTCACCTCGGGTAACGCGTCCAATACCTCGTAACAATTGATGAATTCGGTGTCGCCGCCGCTATCGGGTAGGGTCTTGGCGAGCAGCAGGGTGAGGGTTGCCGGCTTGGCGAGATAGCTGTCATCCGTGTGCCAATGTTTCGCCTGTACCAGCGGCTTGCCCTCCAGCGAGGGCGGCCGGTTGGAGACGATGGAGACCTCCGGCGCGTCGTCGAGCCGGTCGCGGCGCGTCGTGTATTTCTTCGGCGGCCCGAACAGGCGGGCCGCTTCGGCAAAAACGGGCGGTTCGAGGTCCTGACCGCGGATGCAGAGGACGAGGTGGTCGGCCAGCGCGTCGTGCAACGCCCTCTTGTCTTCGGGGGCTACGGGACGGCCCAGATCGATGCCGCTGACCGCGGCGCCCAACACATCGCTTAACGGTTCGATCTTCATCGCGAGGGGTCTCCTATCAACCGGCCGCCTGGTCCTCCAGGATCATCGCGGCGCATTTCTCGCCGATCATGATGGTCGGCGCGTTGGTGTTGCCGGTGGTCAGAGTCGGCATGATCGAGGCGTCGGCCACGCGCAGTCCCTCGAACCCGTGCACCTTCAGCCGCGGATCGACCACGGCGGCCGGATCGTCGCCCATCTTGCAGGTGCCGACCGGGTGGTGGATCGTGCCGCCGGTCTCTCGCGTGAACTGCATGATCTCGTCGCGGCTGGTCACCTCCGGCCCGGGCATGTATTCGCCCAGGCTGACCGCCGCCATCGCCGGTTGCGCCAGGATGCGCCGCGTGATTTCGACGCCGGAGACCAGCACGTTCACGTCGTTCTCGTCGCCCAGATAGTTCGGCGAAATGGCCGGCGCGTCGTCCGGATTGCCGCTGCGCGCCATCACCGTGCCGCGGCTTTCCGCCCGCACCGGGATGGCGGTCACCTGGATGCCGGGCTCCTTTTCCAGATCGCCCTGGCCCATATCGACCGGGGTCGCCGGGGTGAAGGAGAGCTGCAGGTCGGGGCTCGCCAGCCCCTCGCGGCTGCGGCAGAAAACGATGGCGCTGGTGACGCCAAAGGTCAGCGCGCCATTGCCGAACAGGAAGAATTTGGCGATCTCCGGCACCACATGCGGGAAACGCGAGAGCTGGTTCATGGTGATGCCGCGCACCCGGTGCTTCAGCCGCGCGCCGAAATGATCGGCGAGGTTGGACCCGACCCCCGGCAAATCGTGGCGAACCTCGACCCCGATCGATTGCAGATGCGCCGCCGGGCCGATGCCGGAGATTTGCAGCAGTTGCGGCGAGTTGTAGGCGCCGCCGCACAGCACGATTTCGCGGCCGGGCCGGAGTTCCTTGTCCTGCCCGTCCTGACGATAGGTGATACCGACGCATTTTCGGCCCTCGAAGAGCAGCGGTCCGGCCTTGGCGCCGGTGATGATCTGGAGTTTGGGATTGTCGCGCACCGCGCGCAGATATGTCTGCGCCGTGGAGCCGCGGAGGCGGCCGCGCCGCGTCATCTGCGAATAGCCGACACCTTCCTGCTGGCCGCCATTATAGTCCGGGGTCAACGGGAAACCGGCCTGCTGCGCGGCCTCCACGAACTTATGGGTGAGGGGTAGGATGGTGCGGTAATCCTCGACCTGCAGCGGCCCGCTGTCGCCGCGATAGCCCGCGTCGCCCCCCTGCTTGTAGGTCTCGGATTTCCGGAACAGGGGCAGCACGTCGTCATAGGACCAGCCGATGCAGCCGCGCTGCGCCCAGCCGTCAAAGTCGGCGGCGTTGCCGCGTACATAGAGCATACCGTTGATCGAGCTCGACCCGCCAAGCACCATGCCGCGCGGCAGGGCGATCGGTCGGCCCGCCGTGCTCGCCACGGGTTCCGCCTGGTAGTTCCAGTTGACCTTGGGATCCTTCAACAGGGGGCGCAGCGCGGCCGGCACGTGGATGCGCCAACTCGTGTCCTTCGGTCCCGCCTCCAGCAGGGCGACCGTGGCGCCGCCCTCGACCAGGCGGCAGGCGACGGCGCAGCCCGCCGATCCGGCGCCGACGACGATATAATCCGGTTGCATGCGACCCCCCATCTCAATGTGCCGCCAATGATTTCCCCGAGGGCCGGTTTATGCAAGGGTGGGGTATGAGTGATGAACAGAATGCGACGCAGCGCCTTGACGACCTGGAAGCGCATATCGCGCACCAAGACAGCACGATAGACGACCTGAATCAGGTGATCCTGGAACAGTGGAACGAGATCAAGGCGCTGACCGAAAAGCTGGCGCGTCTGGAGGCCAAGGTCCAGACGATCGAACAGGCAGCGGAATCCGACGAGTCGCCGGAACCGCCGCCGCCGCATTATTGAATGCGCGTTTCAATCGATGGATTGAAGTGAATTCGCTTGGCGTTGTTGAATTCTCTAGGCGCCGCCGAGCCGCTGCGAAATGCTCTCCGCAAACGTCTTTAAGGCCGCAGCCGTTTCGCTGTTGAAACTCGCGTCGAATACTCGCCTTCTGCCGATAGCACTCACAACGATCCTGACACGTTTTTCAAAATCAATGATCGGGACGGCGAGTGCCGAAATGCCTGGCAAGGATTCGCCGTCAGCTTTTGCCATCTGGTGTTTTAACACGTGCGATTTTAAGGCCTGGACATCGTAAGTTTTGCCGCGTTCTTCGGCTTCCGCCAGTTCCGCTTTCACCAAGGAGTCCGTGAGGGAAGGCGGCATATAGGCAAGAAACACCCGACCAGTTGCCGTTGACAGGATCGGTAATACCGAACCCGTTCGTAGTTCAACAGTTACGGGCCTTCTACCCTCAAACCAACGGATTATTGTCGGACCTTTGTTGCCCCAAATCGTGATGAAAAGCGTTTCTTGCGTCTGATGTTGGAGACGTGCCATTTCGTCGAGACAGTATCCGATTGCATCAATACGGCCGAGAGCCGTAATGCCATGCCTCAGCGTACTGGGCCCCATCTCGTAATAGCCGGAGACGGGTTCCTGTCGGACTTGGTCGGTCGCAATGAGGCTTACCAGATAGTTTCGGGCCTTAGAGGGGCTGATGTTCGCGCAGGTCGCAAGGTCTGAGAGCGGTATCGGACCATCTGCCTGCTCCAGGCAATCCAGGATCGAAAACGCAGTCTCGACGGACTGCACACCTTTTCTTGCCATCTCTCGGAATCCAGTCCGGTTCAATCCCTGAACCGAAGATATGCAGTCGGGTTTGCGGGAGCAACCAATTTGCAATTCATCAATGATGAATATATATAGTAATAGTGAATTATAAATTACCAAGGTTGAGGGCATGGATTTACAACCTTCAAAGCGCCAGCGAGCGTTGATGGAACAGGCGCGTGAACTCACCGAGACGCGGTTGTCGGTACGCGCTGCCAAATCGGATCGTGACGCCACGTTTCCGTTCGATGATATTAATGATTTGAGAAACGCCGGATTTTTAGGTCTTTGCGTACCTGAACGCTTCGGCGGTTTCGGTGCCGACTTGGAGACTTACTGTCTTGTCTCATCCGAAATTGCGAAGGGTAACGGCTCTACAGCGCTTTGCTTCAACATGCATTGCCTGACCATGTTGATGATGGGAGAGCTTTCCGAACCTCTTGAGATGACGTCCGAACAACGGAAGAGACATGAAAGGCTGAGGTCGGAGAAATTTGCAGAAGTTATCGAGAAAGGCGTCTTCTACGGGCAACCGCATAGTGAGCCGGTGGAAGAGGGGGAAACAGACTCATCGTTGCCGCAGGGAGGACGCCGGTTTGGAACGACAGCGGAAAAAGTGGACGGTGGCTACACGATCAATGGCAGAAAATTCTTCGTGTCATTGTCGGACGCCGCCGACTATTTTTCCACACCTTGCATATTAGGCAACTCTGACGCCCCGTGGATTGATCGAACGCTGTATTTGAAGGTGCCGCGAAATGCCCCTGGCGTCACATTTGACGGAGATTGGAATCCTATCGGAATGCGCGGCACGGTTAGTCGTAACATGGTGCTGAAGGACGTTTTTGTTCCTGACGATGCTGAGATACTACCTCCTGGAGGGTTCGGTCGGCTCTTCCAGGTCCAAGTGCACGGGCCGCTAACGTTCACGGCAACATTTCTTGGCTTAATGCAGCAAGCTTACGAACTCGCCGTAAAGTTCCTGGCAGGGACGGAACCGGGAATGCCGGCGAAAGGGGAAGTCAGCCCTGTGCAGGGACAGGCGTTGGCTGAACTCCAGTTTACCGTTGAAGCGACGCAAGCGCTTTACTGGCGTTCGATATCGGAGGCTAAGTTGCCCCCCCACGACCGAAATCCGGCAACGGGCTCGCGCGGCGCATATCACGGTACAGCGCAACGCGGTGGCTGTGACGCAGGAAGCGATGCGGATTTGTGGCGGTCGCGCCTTGCTGAAACAGTTTCCGTTCGAACGCTACGCCCGCGACGCCCACGCAGCATCCGTCATGCGGCCCTGGACGCAGGAAGCAGTGATCGCGGATAGCGCGCGCAGCATCCTCGCGGCGGCGAGACGGACGGAGGTGGTGGAGGCTTGAGGAATGGCAGTATGAATCATGTTTTGAGCGAAGCCGCGGTCGAGCAGTACCGGCAGAAAGGCTACTACGCGCCGGTGCCTTGTTTGTCAGCTTCGGAGGTGGCGCGTTACCGGTCTTCGCTTGAGGCGATGGAATTCGATCATGGCGGATCGTTGCAGGGTATCTACCAGTTCAAGCCCCATATCCATCAGCGCTGGGCGTATGACGTGGCGACCAATCCGACGGTTCTCGATGCCGTCTCCGAAATTATCGGCCCCAACATCCTTATCATCCAATACACGGTCTGGGTGAAGGAGCCGGGGTCGGACTCGTTCGTATCCTGGCACCAGGACGGCACCTATTTCGGACTCTCTCCCTTTGAGCACATAACGGCCTGGGTCGCGCTATCGCTGAGCAACCGGGAAACCGGCTGCGTCGAGGTCATTCCCGGCAGCCATCTCAAGGGACCGCGGTCCTCCTACCGTATTGAGAATGCCGACAACATGCTGAAGACAGGCCAGCATATCGATGTCGACCCGGCGGCCGAGGGCGTCGACTATCTGGAGTTGGAGCCGGGGCAGTTTTCGCTGCATCACACGATGCTGCTGCACAATTCACAGCCCAATCGGGGCGCAGACCGGCGGATCGGTCTGGGGATCAGCTATATCCCCACCCATGTTTCCTGCAACAGCCCAACGCAGGTGACCGCGATGCTGGTACGGGGTGTCGATACGCACCACAATTTTGAACTGGAAGCGCCGCCCGAGCCGGGAAAACCGCTCGAAGCCCTACAGAACCATGCGCACGCCATGCAGGTTTGGAACCAGTCGCGGCAAGAGCAATTGAAAATGCGCGAGAATGCGGGAGCGAAGGCATGAGCGGGAAACGCTTGGATCGAAAGACCGCCATCGTCACGGGCGCCGCCGGCGATATCGGATGCGCCGTGACGCGAAAGTTCCTTGCGGAGGGCGCACGTGTCCTGATGGTCGATATCAACGAAGAAAAGCTTCTGTCTGCGTTGCAGACTCTCGATGCGGCGTCGGACCGCTGCGCGGTCCATATTTGCAACATCTCAGAC
>JAPPPC010000117.1 GCA_028817685.1 Rhodospirillaceae bacterium | reverse complement strand
CCAGAAAACCGAGTCCAGTTCGATCGCGTGCGCGGCGGCTATAAGGGGCCGCTCTACGCGGAAATCTCTCCGCGTACCTTCAGCATCGTCATACGGACGGGCGCGCGGCTCAATCAACTGCGCCTGAAGAAGGGTCGGTTCAGCTATAGCGAACGGGCCATACGGCGTCTCAACCAGGAAGTCGGATTGGTCGAGGCGGGACCTTCCTCGCTTGACCTGAAGGACGGCATTCCGTTTACCGTCGATCTGGAAGGCGACCCGAACACAGGACTTGTCGGGTTCCGGGCGCGCAAGAATACCGGGTTGATCGATGTCGACCGAAAGGGCCAATACGATCCGGTCGAATTTTGGGAGCCGATTTACCGCGGTAAAGACCCGACCGTCATTCTCAACCCGGACGACTTCTACATCCTCGCGTCGCGGGAGGCGGTCACAGTACCTGCCGACCATGCGGCGGAGATGGTGGCTTACGACACGCTCGTCGGCGAATTCCGCGTCCACTATGCCGGATTTTTCGATCCCGGTTTCGGCGATGACGCAGCCGGGGGCGGCGGCAGCCGGGCCGTTCTCGAGGTTCGCTCCCACGACGTCCCCTTCATGATCGAGCACGGCCAGATCCTCGGCCGCCTCGTCTATGAACGGCTCACCGAACCGCCGGATCGGATTTACGGGCAGGGTATCGGTTCGTCGTATCAGCGTCAGGGCCTGCAGCTGGGCAAACACTTCACGCCCTGGCCAGAGCGCTAGCCACCCCGAAGATGGAAACGGTTCACGGCACGACGGTCGCTGTCGCCGGGGCCGGCGTTCTGTTGCAAGGCGCTTCAGGAAGCGGCAAGTCGGATCTCGCTCTCCGCCTGATCGACCGCGGCGCAATTCTGATCGCGGACGATCGCACGATCCTCAGCCGACAAGGGGACCAGGTGGTCGCCCAACCGCCCGAACCTCTGTGGGGCATATTGGAAGTAAGGGGTATCGGACTAATCCGCGTCCCGACACTGGAGTCGATCCAGTTGAGGCTGGCTGTTGACCTGGATATGCCACCGGATCGCCTGCCGGCACCAATGTTCTCTACCCTTTCGGGTGTAGACATACCCTTAATCCGGCTTTCAGCTTTCGAATCCAGCGCACCGGCGAAAATCCGGCTTGCGGTTGGTATCGGACCCGACGATATAGTGCGATAGAGTTTAGCGGCACGGGTCGCGGCAAAAGGATTGGCGATGGAACAGCCTGTCGTATTGGTTACCGGCATGTCCGGGGCCGGACGGTCGACCGCCCTCAAGATTCTTGAGGATCTCGGATACGAGGCGGTGGACAATCTGCCCCTATCCCTGCTTGCCGGCCTCATGCGGCAGGGCGGCCCCGATGGCACGGCGCGGCCTCTGGCGATCGGCGTCGACACGAGGACCAGAGACTTCGCCGTAGACCCGGTTCTCGACGCCCTTGATACGCTGGGAAAGGATGAAGGGATTCAGACCCGGATCCTGTTCCTGGATTGCGACGACGACGTGCTGCTGCGCCGATACACAGAGACCCGCCGGCGGCATCCGTTGGCCGAAGACCGCCCGGTGCCGGACGGTATCCGCCTCGAGCGCCGGCTGCTCTCGCGCCTGCGCGACCGCGCGGACGCCGTCATCGATACATCGGGCACAACCCTTTGGGATTTGAAGGAACAGGTGACCGGGCGTTTCGGTCTCGGCGACCGCACGGAACTGAGCGTGAGCGTCACCTCCTTTTCATACCGCCAGGGCCTGCCGCGCGAAGCGGATCTGGTTTTCGACGTCCGCTTCCTCAACAATCCGCACTACGACGCGAGGTTGCGGCCGATGTCGGGCGAAGACGCGGAAGTGGGAGCCTTTATCGCCGGCGATCCGGATTTCAGGGGATTCCTCGACCATTTGGAATCCATCCTTGGCATCCTGGTGCCGCGCTATGCGAAAGAAGGAAAAAGCTATCTGACCATCGCCGTCGGCTGCACCGGCGGCCGGCATCGCTCTGTCTATGTTGCGCGACGCCTTGTGGAGCTGATCGAAAATCAGGGCCACCGGGTTACGCTGCATCATCGTGACCTGGGCGCCGATAGCGGCCGGGATATGCTTTAGAGAAGATCGGCACGACGCGAAAGGTTCGGGAGGTATCATGATCGGCTTGGTGCTCGTCACGCATGGACGCCTGGCGGAGGAATTCGTCGCCGCCTTGGAACATGTCGTCGGCCCGCAGCAACAGACGGCCGCCATTTCCATTGGGCCGGAAGACGATATGGAAAAACGGCGCGATGACGTCCTGGCGAAGATCAACGAGGTCGATTCCGGTTCGGGCGTAATCGTGCTGACCGATATGTTCGGCGGCACGCCCTCCAACCTGGCAATCTCGTTTTTGGAACAGGCAAATGTCGAGGTCGTCGCCGGCGTCAATCTGCCGATGCTGATCAAGATCGCCAGCGTCCGCGAAACGATGGCCCTGGCTGACGTGGCCGAGGCCGCCAAGGAAGCGGGCCGGAAATACATCAGCGTCGCATCGAGTTTGCTCAACGCCCGAGCCAACTAGTTATGAATCGAGAACTGCCGATCACCAACAAGCGCGGGCTTCACGCCCGCGCCGCGGCGCGTTTCGTCAAGGTCGCCGAACAATTCGATGCGCAGGTCGAAGTGGCGAAAGACGGCGAGACGGTCTCCGGCACTTCGATACTCGGTCTGATGATGCTGGCGGCGTCGCCAGGCACGACGATCTCGATTAGCGCCGACGGTCCGGAGGCATCGGCGGTTTTGGACGCATTGGCAACCCTGGTGACCAACCGGTTCGACGAGGAATGAAATGAACGCCGGCGGGAAAGAAGTTGT
>JAPPPC010000632.1 GCA_028817685.1 Rhodospirillaceae bacterium | reverse complement strand
TCATAACGGGGATCGCGTCCTCGAACTTGCCGTCGCGGGTCACCCGGTCGGCGCCAGACACTTTCACCCAGACATGGTCGTGTTCGAGCAGCTTGAGCAGCGCCTCGAAGCCGGCATGGCCGTCGATGCGCTCCGGGCGGAACAGGCCCAGATGGTCGATCACCACCGGCACCGGTACGTCGGCCAGCATCGGCAGCAGCCGGTCGCGCATGTGACCCGAGAGCAGGAACTGGAGGTGCCAGCCATGCGGTTCGAAGCGCGGGGCGAGCGACATGATGTGACCCCAGACGACCTGAATGCGTTCGTCGTCGACATTGCGGCCGGGGCTCATGCGCATGCCGCGCACGCCGGCCTCGTGCAATGGTGGGATTTCCGCGTCCGCGATGAACGGATCGTAGGCGGCGATGCCGCGTGCCGCGTCGCCTTCCTCGGCCAGAATATCGAGCATCGGATAATTGTTCGGGTAGTAACCGCCCGGCTGCACCAGCACCATGCGCTCGATACCGGTCCGTTCGCGCATGGCTGTATGATCCGCCCGCAGCGCGTCCGGCATCAGATGGGTCGTGCCTTCGCTCGGCGGATAGTCTTCATGCGGCCCGAAAATATGGTAATGGCAATCGCAGGCGCCCGCGGGCACGGCAAAGCGCGGCGTGAATTCCTCTTGCGACATGGGACCTCCGGGGGCAGTCGAGCCTGGTCAGGCGGGAAACGCGCCCGGAGGGAGCATAGCCTTCAAACGATAGGAGGCCTAATCCTAATGGAAGGTTGCCCTCAATATTGGAAGAGGTTGACGAGAACGAAGGCCCAGACAAGCAACCCGCCGCCGATCACCGTGCTCAGTGTCTTGGTCGATAGGTTCGTCATGTCATGCCTCCTTTCAGTCTATGTCGTGCCGTCATCTTCAGTGGCACCAGAATGCCAGCGACTCGCATTGCGATCAGTGACGCGGGTCACTTTGTCTAAAATTTTTGGCGAATTCTGGGCGAATTGGCGGAATTCTTGGGGTTTCGGCCTTGCGCGACGCTTGGCGCACCGCGGCCGCATTCGCTAGTCTTGTCGCCAGATACATCAGCGGAGGATACGAACATGGCACCGCGCAATGCGGACGGAATTTATGCCGTCCATTGGCCGCGCGGCGGGAAGACGGTGGATATCGTCCCGCTCGCCAAACGGCCGGACACGTTGGAAGGCAAGACGATTTGTCACCTGTGGGACTATATGTTCCGCGGCGACGAGATCTTCGCTTGGCTGGAGGAGGCGCTGAAGGATCGCTTCCCCGGCATCAACTTCGTCTCCTACGAGGAGTTCGGATCGACTCACGGGGAGGACGAGGCCGAGATCATCGAGACCCTGCCAACGCGGCTGAAGGAGCTGAAAGTCGACGCGGTCATATCCGGAATGGGCTGTTGAGGCAGCTGTACGCCCGCCGTGTTGCGGGCGGCAGCCGTTGCCGAAAGCGCCGGGGTCCCCAGTACCTCGCTCGTCTGTGAAGGGTTTGTTGGCCAGGCCGGCACCACGTCGGTCGGGCTCGGCTATCCGAACCTGTCGGTTTCCATGGTCCCGGGCCATGTGGACACTCAGTCGGTCGAGGAACTGAAGCAGAATGTACTTGAGGTCACCCTGCAGTCGGTGATCGACAATCTGACGATCGACCCGGAGGCGGCTGCGGCGATCAAGGAGCCGGAGCCCCTGGACATCGTCTTCGAGGGCACCTTCGAGGAGGTCAACCGCCTCTACTACGAAAACGGCTGGAGCGACGGGCTGCCGATCGTCCCGCCGACCGAGGCCAAGATTCAGGACTTCCTCGACTTCACCGAACGCGATCCGCATGAGGTGATCGGCACCATCCTGCCGGACAACCGCAGCGCCACGCCGTGGAACGTTGCGGTGAACGGCGTCATGGCGGGCTGCCGCCCGGAATATATGCCGGTGCTGATGGCGCTGGTCGAGGCAATGGCCGATCCGGAATACGGTGTCGAGCACAGCGGCAATACGCCGGGCGCCGAGACGCTGATCACCATCAACGGGCCGATCATCAAGCAGCTCGGCTTCAACTACGAGCAGGGGGCGATGCGCGATGGCTTCCTGCCGAATTCCAGCATCGGGCGGTTCTGGCGCCTCTATCTTCGTAACGTGGCCGGCTTCTTGCTGCACCAGAACGACAAGGGCACCTACGGTAACACGTGGCGCGTCGTGCTGGCGGAGAACGAAGACGTTGTCGAAAGGATCGGCTGGGAGCCGAACAGCGTCGATATGGGCTTCGTGGCCGGCGACAATACGGTGACGATCTCGCGCTACACAGGCGGTGACGTCATCACCTCGGTGTTCGGCAACAAGGCGGAGCAGATGCTGCCCTACCTGGCCGACGGTGTGCTGAAACAGAATGGCTGGCAGCTCAGCTTCACGATCGGCATCGCGACGGGCACCTTGCGGCCGCTTCTGCTGCTCAGCCCAGTATTGGCGGAGACGATTGCCAAGTCCGGCTATTCCAAGGCCGATGTGCGGCAATATCTCTACGACCACGCCCGCTGGCCGGCCTGGAAGTTCGAACAGTATTTGGGCGAGTACACCAATCTGGTGCCGGGGCAGCGGACCCTGCAGGACATGGTCAATCTCGGCAAGGCACCGCCGCAATTCGCGGAGTCGGACGATCCCGACCGGCTGGTGCCGATCGTCTGCTCGCCGGACGATTTTATGATCGTCGTCACCGGCGACCCGATGCGGACGAACGCCTACGCCTTCGCTCATAACGGCATGCTCGGCTACCCGGTCGCGAAAAAGATCGCGCTGCCGGATGGCTGGGACGCCAAGCTGCGGGTGGCGAAGGCGTATTGACGAAGGTGCC
>JAPPPC010000502.1 GCA_028817685.1 Rhodospirillaceae bacterium | reverse complement strand
CAAATCCTCCGTTAACGAATAGGCTCAGATGTCCCAAATGTTTTGATGACGGACAGTCGCCGATGCCAGCGTCTTTCCCAGCTCCGGAGGCGGCGAGTCGCCGGCCCTCACCATCGAGGCGCTTTCCGTGCGGGCCGCCCGTCATCTGGCCGATCGCGCCAGCAAGGGCGAGCTCTGAGTCGCTATTTGGTATGCTCGGCTAATCCGAATTGGCGCTTGGCGACAGGCCACTCGCCTCATAGGGTGCCCACGCCACGGAATTCAGCAGGTAAGCCATGAAGACGACCGAACACCCCATCGGCGCCGCCGTCGATTGGACCCCCGCGACACCGCCCGCGCGCACGCCGATCGCAGGCCAATATGTCACCCTGGAGCCAATCGACAGCGACCGGCATGGCAAGGATCTCTGGGACGCCAAAGGCGACGACCCCGCGCTCTGGACCTACCTGTTCGATGATCCATTCGACGATTTTCCTGCCTTTCAGGATTGGCTGGTACGATGCGGCAAACCGGACGACCCGCTCTGCTTCGCCATCGTCGATAACGCGGACGGCAAAGCCAAGGGTATGGCGAGCTATATGCGCATCGTGCCCGTCCATGGCGTCATCGAGATCGGTTCGATCTGGTTCGGCCCGGTCATTCAGCGGCGCCGGGAATCGACCGATGCGATCTACTTGCTCGCCCGCCACGTCTTCGAGGAATTGGGCTACCGCCGTTTGGAGTGGAAGTGCGACTCCCTGAACGCCCCGTCGCGGCGCGCCGCGAAACGCTTCGGCTTCAGCTATGAGGGGCTTTTCCGGCAGGCGATCGTCTACAAGAACCGCAACCGCGACACCACGTGGTACGGGATGATCGACACCGATTGGCCGGAAATCCGCGCCGCTTTCGATACCTGGCTCGACCCAGCGAATTTCGATGCCGACGGCAATCAGAACGCTCCGCTTGCCGCCCGCCGGGACTTCGGCACGGATTAGTTCTAAGCGACGGTCGCTTCTTGCAGCGACAGCAGAGCGTTGTCGGCGATTGGCGTGAGCTTCTCGATGTCGTGGTTCAACAGGTAAGGGCTGCGGTGCGGGCGCCGCTTCTGATCGCCGCTGACCTGATTGTCGAAGCGGTTAAAGACGTAGAACATTAGATTGCGCGGCGCGTCGGATGTATTGGCACCGGAACTGTGCGGCGCGAGGCAATCGAAGAACACGACCGTACCGGCCTTACCGGTCATCGACACTGGCGGCGACTCGCGGCTCAACGCCTCTACGGTCTCCGACGGGAGCGAATTCAACGCATATTCGGTGCTTTCAGTGTCATAGAAATAATCGAGCGTGCCCCTTCCATGCACTTGCGGCATCATCATCAAAGGGGCGTTTTCTTCTGTGCAGTCGCTCACCAGGACCAGAGCCGTCATCATCTTCGGTTCCGGAATTCCGTCGTGATACCAACTCGGGAAATCCTGATGCCACTGCCAGGTTGCACCTGGGTCAGCCTTCGGCTTGGCATTGAGGCGAGACTGGTAGAGATAAACATCACCGCCCAGCAATTGACGCACCGGCTCCAGAATTCGGGGCAGACGGAACACTGCATCGAAGGCCTGCGAATCCAATCCCGGTGAATAGGAAGACCGGACGCCACCGCTTTCCGTCATAACGTTGGCGTCGGCATGACCGCGCCGCGCGCTCTGCAACGTTGGGACGTCACCCTGCAATACGGCCACCTCCGCATCATTCAGCAGCCCTGGGAAAACGAGATAACCGTCCTGTCGATATTGGGCGAGCTGTCCGTCGGTCAGCTTCATGCGCGTAACTCCCTCTTACTGTAACGAAGGCACCGCAGTTATGTCCGGACAAGGAGCCTATCGAATTTCAACAACGCCCGGAACCCGTTCGGGACAGCGTTGCCCGTTTCTGCTATCCAAACAGAAAATCATCGGCAGGGACTGCAACCATGAATCAGATATCCGGCGCTGAAGCGCTGGTCCAGATGTTGAAACTGCATGGCGTCGATACGGTATTCGGGCTGTGCGGTGATACCACCCTTCCCTTCTATGATGCGCTGTACCGCACCGGCGAGGGCGTTCGCCACATCCTTACTCGAGACGAGCGTCACGCGGCCTACATGGCGGACGGTTACGCCCGGGTCAGCGGCAAGGTGGGCGTTTGCGAAGGACCCAGCGGCGGTGGTGCGACCTACATCTTACCGGGCGTGGTGGAAGCCAATGAATCTTCGATTCCGATCCTGGCGATCACGACGGACATTTCGGTCACGGGGCGCGGCAAATATACGCTGACGGAGTTGGATCAAAACGCGCTGTATCGGCCGCTGACCAAGTGGAACCAGGTGATCGACACGGCGGCTTCCCTACCGTCACTTGTGCGCACCGCTTTCGCCGAAATGACGACAGGGAAGCCGGGCGCAGCGCATCTAGGCCTACCCTTCGATGTCCAGCGCCAGCCGGTCGACGCTGACGACATCTGGGCCCAGGCCGATCTGGGCCGCTTCCCGGCCCGCCGCACTGGCCCCGACCCCGAAGCGGTCGAAGCCGCGGCGGAAGTCCTGCTGTCAGCGTCCAAACCCGTCTTCATCTGCGGCGGCGGCGTGGTCATCGCCGGCGCGGAAGCCGAATTGACCAGCCTGGCCGAACTGCTCGACGCCCCCGTCGCGACGACGGTCAGCGGACAGGGCGCGATCTCGGACCGGCACCCGCTCGCCGTCGGCGTGGTCGGCAGCAATGGCGGCGTGCCGGAGACCCGCGCCATCGTCGAGGAGGCGGATCTGGTGATGTTTGTCACCTGCCGGGCAGGCTCGGTAACGACGGAACGCTGGCGCCATCCGGCGCCGGGCAAGGCCAAGAT
>JAPPPC010000183.1 GCA_028817685.1 Rhodospirillaceae bacterium | reverse complement strand
CCTCCCACACCGTCTTGTCCGCGGCGAGCGCGTCGCGCGACTGGTCGACATAGCCCAGCTCGACCGTGTCACCGATGCGGAGTTCGCCCGAATCGGGCGTTTCGCCACCGGTGATCATGCGGAAGAGGGTCGTCTTGCCCGCACCGTTCGGCCCGATGACGCCGACGATGGCACCCGGCGGGATCATGAAATCCAAATCCTCGATCAACATGACGTTGCCGAACCCTTTGCGCAGATGCTCCGCCCTGATGACCAGATCGCCCAGCCGGGGACCCGCCGGAATCGTAATTTGCGCATTGCCCGGACCGCGGTCCCGGCTTTCCGACAACAGCTTCTCGTAGGCGGTGATCCGTGCCTTCGATTTCGCCTGGCGCGCCCGCGGGCTGGCGGCGATCCATTCCCGCTCGTTGGCAAGCGTCCGCAGCCGCGCCTGGTCGACCCGCTCTTCATGTTCGAGCCGCTTCTGCTTCTGCTCGACCCAGGCGGAGTAGTTGCCCTCATAGGGGATGCCGCTGCCGCGGTCGAGTTCCAGAATCCAGCCCGTCACATTGTCCAGGAAGTAGCGATCGTGGGTGACCATGACCACCGTGCCTTCATATTCCCGAAGGTGCCGCTCCAGCCACGAAACGGACTCCGCGTCGAGATGGTTGGTCGGCTCGTCGAGCAGCAAGAGATCCGGTTTCTGCAGCAGCAGACGGCACAAGGCCACGCGCCGGCGCTCGCCGCCGGACAGGTTCGTGACATCCGCCTCGCCGTCGGGACAGCGCAGCGCGTCCATGGCGATCTCGACCGTCCGCGACAGGTCCCAGGCGTCGGCGGCGTCGATCTTTTCCTGAAGCTCCGCCTGCTCTTCGATCAGCGCCGTCATCTCGTCCGGGTCGGTGACCTCGCCCAGCTTCATGCTCACTTCTTCGAACCGATCGACATAGCCCTTCTGTTCGGCCAGACCTTCCAGCACGTTCTCGGCCACGGTCTTTTCCGGATCCAGTTCCGGCTCCTGCGGCAGATAGCCGACCGTGGCGCCCTCAGCAGCCCAGGCTTCACCCGTGAATTCCGTCTCCTCGCCGGCCATGATCCGCAGCAGGGTCGATTTGCCGGCGCCGTTGTAGCCGAGCACGCCGATCTTGGCGCCGGGAAAGAAGGCAAGCGTGATGTCCTTCAATACTTCCCGGCCACCGGGATAGGTCTTGCTGAGGGACTGCATCGTGTAGACGTATTGATAACTGGCCATGAGGTACCGTCACTGTGTCGGGGGTGCGGGGGTTTGTAGCGAAACCGCTTGGCCCGATCAATCCGTCGGTTCGTCGAACCAGCCGGCCGCGCGCTGCCGGCGCACGAATGCCCTCGCCCGTTGCCCGAAGGCGACAGCGTCGCCGAGCGTCGTCACCTTGCGTTCGGCGAGCCGGACGATCTGCCGCGCGAACACCGCCGCGGTCACCAGGCTGTCGCCCAGCGCGGTGTGGCGGCCGTGAACGGGAACCCCGAGGCGCGCGGCGACCGCTTCCAGTTCGACGCTGCCGGCGCGCGGCTCCAGTGCTGCGGCGAGCAACAGCGTGTCCAGCGATGGCGGCGGGTGCCATTCGATCTCAGCGCGGCGCGCAGCGCGGCGCAGATGAGCGATGTCGAAGGCGATATTGTGTCCGACCAGCACCGCATCCCGCATCGAGTCCGCCAACACCGCCCAGTGCGCGCCGAACGGATCGGCCTGCGCCACCATCGCATCGGTGATCCCGTGTATCGCCGTCGCGCGTGCCGGGATCGGCCGCTGCGGATCGACCAGCCGGTCGATAGCGCTGTCGTGCTGGATATGAGGTCCGCGCATGCGAACGCCGCCCAACGACACGATGCGGTCGCGCGCGACGTCCAGTCCGGTCGTTTCGCAATCGAAGACGAAGGCGGGGAGCGCCGTCAGCGGAGTCGCCCCCGTCAAGGGGCCCGTCGCCGGGAGGCTCGCCAACATCGATTTCCGGCGCGACCGCAGCGCGCGGCCGAGAAGAGCCCGGGTACGCCGCACCGGCATCAGAAGATGTCGCCGGTGAATTCGCTGCGGACGCGGTCCCGTAGCCGGCTGATCGCTTTGAAGGAATCGACCAGGATGTCGGTGTCGCGCCGGCTCAGCGCGTCCGGATGGACGTAGTTGCTGTCCGCCTTGCCCGCCCGGAAATCGGCCAGTTGCTGCCGCAGCAGCAACCGGGTGATGTGATGATAGGCGCCGGTCAGGTAGTCCGTTTCGTCGGCATCGAGAAAGCCGCACTGGCGCAGTGCGGCCAGCCGTTCGAGCGTGGCGATCGCCGAGACGCCTTCGCGCAAGGCGAGCAACCGAAGAGATTCGACCAGCGGCAGGGTCCCGGTGTGTTTCAAATTGATGGCGCCAAGATGATCGGGATCGTCCGACTCGGTCACAAAACGGCCGAACCAACCGAGCGCGACCCCGTGTTCTCGGTCGTCCTCATACATCGCCCGCAGAAAGGACGGGTTCGCGGCCACGATCCCGGTCACCGCGTCGCGCAGCCCCGCCGCCAGATCGGCCTCACCGTATACGGCGCGGAAATCGTAGAAGATATCGGAGAAGCGCAGCGCGACGAAACTCTGACGCCGGCACCACTGCGCGATCTGGTCGCGCCATTGCGTCGCCGATTTCCGCCAGACCGGGTTGGTGGCCATGACGTTACCCTTGCACAGGGGTATGCCCACCATATCCAGATCGCGCGTCATGCGCTCCGCCAGCTCGATGAAGAATGCGTCCACCTCCGTGTGCCGGTCGTCCGGATAGTCATCCAGAATGAAGCCGTTATCCTGATCCGGGTAAAGATAGCTTTCGCCGCGTCCGCCCGATCCCATGACGATGACGCAAAAAGCGACCGGGGGCGCGCCCCATCCTTCCGCCTCCATCGCGGCGAGGCTCCGTTCGACAATCCGCCGGTACAGATCGTTGTTGATATGGGTCAGCACGGATTGGATTTCCGGAACGGGCAGCGATTCCGCGAACAGCTCGTCCGCCAGATCGACCTGTGCCGCCTTGACCTCGCGCATCCCGTCGAGCGAGTCCGCCTGGGCCAGCCGGTCGATCTGATCCAGCCGCGCGTGTCCGGCGACAGCCAAGGCATCGTCGAGATGCACGACGCCGGCGGCCTGGCCCCGCTCATCCACGACCGGTAATTGCCGCAATCCGTGCCGCCGCATGGTCGCAATCGCATGATACAGAAAGTCGTCGCCCCGCACGGTACGGACCGGCCGCGTCATCACGTCGGTGACCGGTGCGTCCGGTGACGCCCGAAAGGCGACCCGCCTGACGATATCCTGTTCGGTAAGGATCCCCTCGATCCGGCCAGCATCGGAGACGATAAGCGCAACGGCAGCCTTCGCTTCCGTTAAACCGCCAACCGTCTCTCGGAGCGTCGTTTGCGGAGCGACCGACAGGGGCGCCATTCGCATGTGCGCCTCGACTTTCCGCGCAAAGATCGCGGTTGGATTCGCGAGCGTCGTCATCCCAGGGCAGCTTTCCGTCAGCCCGTCGGTCAGGTAACCGATTCGATATGGCGGGTCATTCCGCGCCCGGCAGCAAATTGTCCGGACACATTTCGTGACGAAATTTACCGCTTACTATCGTACGGCCAGTATACAACCTCGAATTCATATTCCCATACATGACTGATTAATGGGAATTTTGAGCGACACGCCGAACGATTACTTCACCCTTATTTTCTGCTGCCAACCCTGAATTGTTGGAAGCATTTGTTCTGCTTGCAAAATTTTCCAATCTTTGATAACCCACCATGGTGGGAGACTAGGGTTCTTTGTTTCACTCGGCGTACAAAAGGCCGAAGTTAGAATCAAAAGAAGCGCCTGCCGATTGATATAGAAGGGCTCGTTGCGCAAAAGCGGCAACCGGCTTCTTACAGTTTTGAGTCGCCGATGCTGCGCCAACTGGGAGGAGTGAGCCTTGTCTGCAAAAGTGATATGGCTGTTCGCCTTCGTCGCGCTTTACTGGGCATACTGCATTTATTGGGGTATCCGCGGGGCGATGACGGCCAAAACGGCGTCCGACTACTTCATCGCGGGCCGCCGACTTTCAATGATTGTTTTCGTTCTCGCCGCAACGGCGACCTCATTCTCCGGATGGACGTTCATGGGACATCCGGGTTTGGTTTATCGGGACGGTTTCCAGTACGCCTACGCGTCCTTTTACACGATAACGATCCCCTTCACCGGGGTGTTGTTCCTGAAACGGCAATGGATGCTGGGCAAGCGCTTCGGCTATGTGACGCCGGGCGAAATGCTCTCGGATTATTTCCAGGGTGACGCGATCAGAATCCTGACGGTTATCGTCGCCTTGCTGTTCTCGATCCCTTATCTGGGGGTACAGCTCGGTGCGTCGGGTTTCCTGTTTAACGTTCTGACCGACGATCTGCTGACCATCAATCAGGGTATGTGGATCCTATCGCTCGTCGTGCTGATCTATGTCGCATCAGGCGGCCTTCGCGCCGTGGCCTATGTGGATACACTGCAATGCATTCTGCTGGCGCTGGGCATCATTGTCACCGGCATCATCGCCCTCAATATCGCGGGCGGCTGGGATGCGTTGAACGCCGGCTTCGCCAAGCTGGCGGCATCCGATGTCGGCAAGTGGGGCACGACAAAGGGCTTCGGCGGCGGTGACTACAACGCCTACTTCGCCATTCCCGGGGTGATCCAGTTCACCGCGGGCCTCGGCGTCGAGACTCCGGTCGGCGGGCTGTGGACGGGCATTATGTGCCTGACCTACATGTTTGCGTTGATGGGCATTCAGTCCTCTCCGGCTTTCTCGATGTGGTCGTTCTCGAACACCGATCCAAAGCCGTTCGCGCCGCAGCAGGTCTGGGCGTCCTCATTCGGAATCGGCCTGATCCTGTTCTTCTTCACCGCCTTCCAAGGTATGGGGGCGCACCTTCTGGGGGGCAACCCGGCGGTGACGGCGGAGACGGGTCTCATCGTATCGGCGCTTGATGGCGCGGCGATCGCGAAAAAACCGGATTCGATTGTGCCGTATTATTTCAACCACATCGCCGATGCTGCGCCGTGGCTCGTCGGTCTGCTGGCGGTCTGTGCGTTGGCCGCGATGCAGTCAACCGGTGCAGCCTACATGTCGACGGCCGGCGCGATGCTGACCCGCGATCTGTACAAGCGATACCTGAATCCGGGTGCGGATCACGGCACGCAGAAACTGTTCGGCCGACTCGGTGTCGCCTTCATCGTGATCGCGGCATTGCTGGTCGCAACCTTCAGCCGGGATGCGCTGGTGCTGCTCGGCGGGCTGGCGGTGGCCTTCGGCTTCCAGATGTGGCCGTCTCTGGCCGCGGTGACCTGGTTCCCGTGGATCACCCGGCAAGGGGCAACCTGGGGTCTGGCTGCGGGTTTGATCGCGGTCATCTTCACCGAGAAGTTCGGTGCGTCGATCGCCGGCTTTGTCGGCGTCGAGCTGCCGGGGGGCCGCTGGCCGTGGACGATCCACAGTGCCGGTTGGGGTATGTTCATCAACCTGCTGGTCTGTCTGCCCGTCTCCGCGATGACGCAGAACGCCGAGGCGCGGGCCCACCGCATGAAGTATCACGACTTCCTGCGCCAGCATGCGTCCCTGCCACCGGAGAAAAAGGGCTTGGTGCCGGTCGCCTGGATCATAACCTTGGCCTGGATGTTCTTCGGCATCGGACCCGGTGCGGTTATCGGCAACGACATCTTTGGGGCGCCGAATGCGGGCGTGGATGGCTGGACCTTTGGGATCCCGTCGATCTGGGCCTGGCAGATCCTGTTCTGGATCCTTGGTGTCTTCATGATGTGGTTCTTGGCCTACAAGATGGAGATGTCGACGGTACCGGACACCGATGTCGAGGCCTTGGTCGAAGACATCGGCGACGAAGCCGTGAAGGGTGCCGCGGACTGATTGTCCGGCATCGGTACAAAATTTTCGGGGGAAGCAACGCTTCCCCCGTTTTTTTGTCCGACCGTTTGCCGTGTTTTTTTGATAATCTGATGGAGCGGCCGCTGGCGGAGCGTCATGGCAGAAATTTTCAGCGCTGAGTACCAATATCTCTGGGCGGTGGTCCTGGCCGGCGCCCTGTTCCTACCGGTCCGCCGATTGATCTGGGTCTTGATGGTGCGCCGGGCAACGCGATCCGCTGAAATCGATGAGAAGGAACAGGAGCGGCTGCGGCGGCGCGCGAGTTTCACGGCGACCCTGCTCTGTTTCATCTTCTCGTTCCTGTACACCGCCACCCTGTTCGACGGCCGCTCATGAACGCCAATGTCATGCGCCGTTACATCATCCTGATGATCGTTCTGATCGTCGTGGTGATGCTTGGATCACACGCCTTCGATTCCTTTACCGCACGGGCGCCGGGAGATTTGAACACGGAATTGGGCGTTCAGCGCATGGAAGACGGCAAGTTCGACGAAGCACTCGGCTACTTCGCCGACGCCTTGAACGAGCAGCCGGACCATCGGGGTGCACTGATGGGTCGGGCGCTGGTGTTTATCCAAACCGACCGCCATGACGACGCCATCGCGGAACTGTCCTATTTGATCGATTTTTCGAACCGGACCCTGAGCGCCGATGATTCGACCGGGCGCGGCGTTCTCGCCGCAGCCTACGCGAACCGGGGCATCGTCCACGACAGGGCCGGTCACCATGAAAAAGCCTTTGCGGACTATGTCGCCGCACTGCGTACCGACGAGGAGTCCGTCGACGAGCCCGGTTGGATCCATAAGGTGCTATACGGCATCCCGAACCCGTCTTCGGTGCGCAAGCGCGCCGCTTACCTGCAGGAACAGTTCAAGCTGCCGCCGGAACAGCGCCTGTTGCGCGTGCCGGCGATCGACGCCAGGCAGCGCATGCGTAAACCTTGAACCGCGCTAGACGAAGGAAACCAGGCCCAGCACGTCCTGAAACAGGACCATGAAAAAGAAAACGGCGGCAATGCAGCCGAACAGCAAACGGACGAAATCCGTGTTGCCTTCGGCATCCCGGAACCGGATGGCATGCCATGCGACACCCGCCGTCACGATCAAAAATATGAAATTGACTATGGGTTCGAATTCGCCGGTAAATTCAAACATGGCCGCTCGCTAGGATCCTGGGCCGACTGCGCCGCGCGGTCGTGACGGGACGGATTGCCCGTCTTCGAAATAGGGTGGCAACACCGAGGCTGTACGGCCATCAGTCGCCAGATGGCTGACCCACAACGTGCCGCCGACGAAGATTATCAATACTGCGGTCGCAACACAGAAACGCCGAACACCGCCGGGCGCTGTCTTGCTGTAACTTCTATCGTAACGATGATAGTCCGGGTTGTTGGCGTCGAGCAGATCGCGTTGATGCCAATCGTCGATTCGCCTGGCATAGTGACGGGCCCAATGGGGTACCTGCTTGCGCAACATGTAGTCGGCAAACAGCCGGTCCGTCATCGACTCGGGAAGCTCCTCGCCATACCAGTCTTTGTAGGCGAGTTGCAGGAGCTGGAATTCACCGATTTGCAGGATGTTCGCCGCGCGCGCGATCTCGTCGGCTTCGGGATTCGTCTCTTCCCGGTCGGGGCGAAGCAGTGTTCGAATGAATTTCTTCATGGCACCGTTCAAAACATGCGGCTTGCCAGTCGGAAATGCAAGGAAGGGGAGCCTTCAGATTTGCCTTTCCCTCAGCCCGGGTGCGATGTACAGCAAACCGGTGTTGCAGTAAGGGCGCATTTACCATGCAGACATCGAATTTCGCATCCGGCCTTTGGACCGATACGGCCGGGCCGGCACCGGAGGCGCCGCCGCTCGACGGAGCCCGGCAAGCAGACGTCGTCGTGGTGGGTGGCGGCTATACCGGACTGTCGGCGGCGCTGCATCTGGCCCAAGAAGGTACCGACGTCGTGCTGTTGGAAGCCGAGACACCGGGCTTCGGTGCCTCGGGCCGCAACAACGGACAAGTCATCCCGGCCTATACGCGGCACAATCCCGACGATGTGGTGCGCGAATACGGCAGCGAGCAGGGCGAGCGACTGAACCGATGGGTCGCCGCTTCTGCCGATTTGGTGTTCGATTTGATCCGCCACCACGGAATCGAATGCGATGCCGTCCAGCAGGGCTGGCTGCAACCCGCGCACGCGGAAAGCCGCCTGGGCGGGCTGCGCGCGAAACACGACCAGTGGGCGGCGCGCGGCGCCCCGGTCGAGATGGTCGACCGTGACACGATGGCGGGACTGACCGGCAGCCCGATCTATCATGGCGGCTGGATGCATCGCAGCGGCGGTCACATTCAACCGCTCGGTTACGCGCGCGGCCTCGCCCACGCGGCGATTGCCGCCGGCGCTTCGGTGCATTGCCGAACCCCCGCGCTGGAACTGCGACGCGAAGGCGACCGCTGGCGCATCCTGACGCCGCGCGGCAGCGTCGATGCGGATACGGTCCTGCTGGCGACCAACGCCTATACCGACGCGCTGTGGCCCGGCCTGGCCCGCAGTATCGTCCCGGTGCGCTCGTTCCATATTGCGACCGCGCCTTTGAGTGCGAATGTCGCCGCGACAGTGCTGCCCGACAATCATGGCTTTTCCGATACGCGCCAGGCGCTGTGGGCGTTTCGCAAGGATCGTGACAACCGGTTGGTGACAACCTGCATGCCCTTCACCCCGTTCGGCGCGCGGCGCACCCTGCGGCGCTCGACCTTGGCGCGGCTTCGCCAGGCCTATCCGCAGATTCCGGAAACAGCGTTCGATTACGTCTGGGATGGCAAAGTCGCGATGACGACCGATCGTCTGCCGCGCTATCACGAGCTCGCGCCGGGCGTCCATGCGGGGCTCGGTTATAGCGGCCGTGGAATCGCCATTGGAACCGCGATGGGCCGGTTCCTGGCGGAGCGCGCCCTGGGGCAACACGGCACGGAGACACCGGTCCCGCAGACCCCGTTGCGGACGTTGCCGCTGCACGACCTGGTCGTACCGCTCAGCCGTATGCTGGTCCTTTATTACCGCTGGCGCGACGCCCGCGCCTGATCATTAAGGAAAACACGCGATGAATGACGGCGACGCTTATCGGAATCCAGACCTGCTCTGGTCACGGGACACTTTGCTCGCTCGGCTGGACGATCCGTCCTTGCGGCTGATCGACGTGCGACCCGGCGAACGTTTCGCGATGGGCCACATCCCGGGTGCGCGGCATTTCGATATCTATGCGGTGAATTGCGACGATACGGACGACGCGCCCCTGCAATCCTTCACGCGGATGTGGGCCTTCTTGCTCGCTCGGCGCGGCGTATCGTTCGACGATACGATCGTCTTCTGCGGTGAGATCACGGGTATGACGGCGGCGCGCGGCCTTTGGTTTCTGGAATATCTAGGCCATAAGAACGTGCATGTCCTCGATGGGGGATTTGCCGGATGGGAGGCCGCCGGTCTGCCGGTAACCCGCGACGCAACGGTCGCCAGTGCCGCCGTCTTTTCATTCGAGGCCGATCGTGACCGTTTGGCGACCTATCAAGACGTCCTGGCCGCCATCGATACGGACGACACCATCGTCCTGGACACCCGCGGCCGCGCGGAGTGGACCGGCGAAGACCGCCGTTCCGCCCACGGCGGCACGGTTCCCGGTTCCGTGCATTTGGAGTGGGTCAATCATCTGACGGAGCAGGGCACGATGAAACCGGCAGCGGAACTGCGGGCGCTGTTCGAAGCGCACGGCGTGACCCCGGACAAACGGATCATCGCCCTATGCCAGACCGGATACCGCTCCGCGCACGCCTATCTGGCACTGCGGCTGCTCGGCTATCCGGACGTCCGAAACTATCTGGGGTCCTGGAACGAATGGGGCAATCGGGACGGCATGCCCATCGCCCGGCCGGAAGGCTGACGGCGGCGGCCGTAAAGGCTCCGTTAACTCAATCGCGGTAGCGTCGGCAGCATCAAAAAGCCGTTGCGCCGTCCTTACCAGGGCGGTGTCGCGGAGCCTGCGCGTGAGGAGTGCCACAATGAGTGAATTAGCCGTCGTCGACAATTCCGACCAACACGACCTTGATCAAGTCGCCATCGACAAGGAACAGCTTGTCACCATGGTGATCGAGGACCAGATGTTCGGCGTCCCGATCCTTCAAGTACAGGATATTGTGGAGACCCGCCTCATCACGCCGGTGCCCTTGGCGCCATCGGCGATCGCCGGTGTGATGAATTTGCGGGGCCGGATTGTGACGGTGATCAATCTGCGCCGCTGTCTCGGCGTGGAGGCACAGGACGGCGACAATCGCGGCATGGGCATCACCGTGGAATATATGGGTGACCTTTATACTTTGCTGGTCGATTCGATCGGCGACGTGCGCGACCTGCCGCGCCGCGACTACGAAAAACCGCCGGCAACCTTGGACGAAAAATTGCGCCGGCTTAGTATCGGTGTCTATCGGCTGCCGGACGACCTGCTCGTGGTGTTGGATATCGAACGAGTCCTGGACACCGATATTCTCATGCAGACGCCAACATTGCCCCTGAAACGCCGCGACACGAAGAACGGACAGGCGGCAAAAGAGAAGACCGAAGCAAAGGCCGGGCGGGCGGACAAAGCGTCCCCGGAAACAGCCGACGCCGAAACAGCCGAAACGTCGGAGCCTTCCGAAACAGGCAACGTCGTCAGTTTCCCGACGGCGGCAGGGTCGGAAGCGCCGGCGGTATCGGCAACGGAGAGCACGCCGGCGGAACCCGCCACCTTGTTCGAGCGGATCGGCGGCGATGAAGCGGTCGAGGCGGCCGTCGACATCTTCTACAGCAAGGTCTTGTCGGACCCGGCCTTGCAGCCCTTTTTCGAAGGCGTCGACATGGACAGCCAAAGTTTCATGTCGCGGCTTTGCTTCACCGGCTTTTTCGGCGGACCGCAAGCCAGCAGCAGCCAGTCCTTGCGCGAGGCGCACCAGCCGATCGTCGACGAAAAGGGCCTCGGCGATGCGGAGTTCGCCGCGATGGCCCGCCATCTCCAGGCGACGCTGGAAGATCTCGGCGTCACGGCGGACGACATTCAAGAGGTCATGGCGCGCGCAAGCAGCGGCTGATACGTTCTATCGCGAATGTAAATTGGCGGGCGGAACCGGCGACGGTTCCGCCCGCAACGCGTTATAGGGCCTTGAAAAAGTCGTTGCCCTTGTCATCGATCACGATAAAGGCCGGGA
This sequence comes from Rhodospirillaceae bacterium, assembly GCA_028817685.1. GTDB lineage: Bacteria > Pseudomonadota > Alphaproteobacteria > UBA8366. Next base: position 708 of record JAPPPC010000183.1, on the reverse strand, counting down.
AATCTTCGACTTCGATCTTCCAGATGGCCTCCATGCCGAGATCTTCATATTCGACGACCTCGACACTCTTGATGCAGTCGAGCGCCAGGCGCGCCGCCGGGCCGCCGATCGAGCCGAGATAGAACCCGCCATGCTGCTGGCAGGCCTGCCGGACCATATCCGACCGGTTGCCCTTGGCCAGCATGACCATGCTGCCAGCCGCCCCCTGGAACTGGTCGACATAGGAATCCATGCGCCCCGCCGTCGTTGGACCGAAGGAACCCGACGCGAAACCGTCCGGCGTCTTCGCCGGACCGGCGTAATAGATCGGATGGTTCTTGATGTAGTCGGGCAGCTCCTTGCCCGAGTCGAGCAAGGCCTTGAGCCGCGCATGAGCCAGATCGCGCGCGACGATGATCGGCCCCGACAATGACAGGCGGGTCTTGATGGGATACTGGGTCAACGTGCCGAGAATGTCCGACATCGGCTGATTGAGGTCGATCTTGACCACCTCGCCGCCGAGTTCCTCGGACACCGTGTCCGGCATGTATTGCGCCGGGTTGGTTTCAAGCTGCTCGAGATAGATACCGTCCGCGGTGATCTTGCCCTTCGCCTGGCGGTCCGCCGAACAGGACACGCCGATCCCGATGGGCAGGCTGGCACCATGCCGCGGCAGCCGGACGACGCGCACATCGTGGCAGAAGTACTTGCCGCCGAACTGGGCGCCGA
>JAPPPC010000316.1 GCA_028817685.1 Rhodospirillaceae bacterium | reverse complement strand
CGCCTGGTCCCTGGCCGGGTTGGTGCGGGCCTTGCCCTATCATCTTCGGGCCCGCCGGCAGTATCTGCCGCGCGAACTCACGCGGTCTCATGGGGTGAAATCCCGCGACCTGCTCGATGTGAAACCGAGTGACGCCCTCAATCAAGCGGTGCGGGCACTGTCGGATATCGCCGCTGGCTCCCTGCGCGAGGCGCGGTCGTTACGGTCGAAGCTTGGTCGCAAAGGGCTTCCGGTTCTGCTGCAGGCGCGCTTTGCGGAGATGCATCTGCAGCGGCTGGAGAGTGTTGGCTACAACCCCTTCGATCCGCAACTCGCGGTGCCCCTGCCAATGGCCGCATGGCGCCTCACATGGGCTAAACTGAGGGGGCGTTATTGAGGGACGGTATCGGCCCGGAGCCAGGCGTCGACAGCATCCAGCGCGCGCCGTGAATAGGCCGCCCGGCGATCACGGCGTCCACGGCGACCGCCCTTGAGCTTGGCGTCGAGCGGTGGGAACAGGCCGAAATTGACGTTCATGGGCTGAAACGATTCCGAATCGGCGCCTCCGACGATATGACCCAGCAAGGCGCCGAGTGCTGAGGTTTGCGGTGGTGGTTGGATCGGCGTGCCGCTGCGCTCTGCCGCGGCGAAGCGGCCGGCCAGGAGACCGCAGGCGGCCGACTCGACATAACCTTCCACACCCGTGATCTGCCCCGCGAAACGCAACCGAGGTTCCGCTTTCAATCGCAAACTGTTGTCGAGCAGACGGGGACTGTTGATGAAGGTATTGCGATGGATGCCGCCGAGCCTGGCGAAGGTCGCCGCCTCGAGACCCGGTATCGTCCGGAAGATGCGCGTTTGCTCGCCATGTTTCAGCTTGGTTTGGAAACCGACCATGTTGTAGAGCGTACCCAGCGCATTGTCCTGACGTAACTGGACGACGGCATGCGCCTTGCCGCCAGTGTGCGGATTGGTCAGCCCTACCGGTTTCATGGGGCCGAAGCGCAGTGTTTCGGGACCGCGCGCTGACATCACTTCGATGGGCAAGCAGCCTTCGAAATAGGGTGTGTCTTTCTCCCAATCGTGGAACGGCATCGTATCGCCGGTACAGAGCGCGTCGATGAATGCGGCGTACTGGGCTTCGTCCATCGGACAATTGATGTAGTCGGCGCCGTCGCCCTTGTCGTAGCGGGACTGGAACCAAGCCTTCGAGAAATCGATCGAGTCTTTGTAGAGCACCGGAGCGATCGCATCGAAGAAGGCCAAGGACTCCTCGCCCGTTAATTCTAAGATCGCGGAGCTCAGCGCCGGCGAGGTGAGGGGGCCGGTTGCCAAAATGACGGAATCCCATTCAGTCGGCGGTAGCCCGGCAATCTCCTCGCGCTCGATCGTCACGAGGGGGTGCGCGGACAGCCGTGCCGTCACTTCGTGCGAGAATGCGATTCTATCCACCGCCATCGCACCTCCGGCGGGCACCCGATGGGCGTCCCCGGCGCTCATGATCAGCGAGCCGCTGCGGCGCATTTCTTCATGTAGCAGCCCGACCGCATTGTGCTCGACATCGTCCGAGCGGAACGAGTTGGAGCAGACGAGTTCCGCCAGCCCGTCACTCACATGAACGTCGGTCTCGCGTACTGGCCGCATCTCATGCAGCACGACGGTATGGCCGGCCAGGGCGATCTGCCAGGCGGCTTCGGAGCCGGCGAGGCCGCCGCCCACCACGTGAATTGATGCCATAATTCCTAACGTTCTATCGATGAAACGGTTTCGTTAGCGGGAACCGGATGCTTGGTTCTCTCAGCGGTCTTTCATCTCGTCGGAATACATGGTTAGGCGGAATATGTCACTGCCGAACTGCGGCGATAACGACTGCTTTATTGAAATGGATGGCGGCCTCCGCGTGTTCGGAGCGGCCGTTGCACAGGTTATGCTTCAGGTTGAGCGTGTCGAGATGCACGAGGCCTGCTCCACCCGGTTTCATGTTTTCCGGAGAGGGAGGGGGCTATTCGTAAATATCGACGTTGAAGGAGAGGCTAATGCGTGGGGTTTGCGTGGCATTCGATAGCACGCAGTGCTGCAGGTTGCTGCGGAATATGATCATCTGTCCGGCGACTGCGGGAAACAGCGCTTCCGTTGCATTCAACTCGTCCGTGGCGGTCTTGGGCGGGTCGATCATCGTATCGGACTCGGAGGACCGAAACATCACCTCAGAGCAGCCTTCGGGCGCTTGCACATAGTAGATGCCGCTGAACACGCTGTTCTTGTGAACATGCATTTCTTGTGAATCACCCGTCTCGTAGACATTGATCCAGGCGTCGAGGATGCGCAGGTTCGCGGCGGGCGCGTGCATGTGCATGGTATCAGCGTAGCGCGAGATCTCGCGCAGCGCGATAGGTTTCATTTCGGAAAATGGGTGGACCAAAAAGAGGTCGATTTCACTGTGCAGCGTTGTATAGACCGAACACGCCCAGTCATCAGGCTTGGTGTTTGGAATTTGTGACTGCAGCGTTGCTACCGCCTCCACCAGCCTCTTGTTCAAAGCATCGGAATTCTCAATGTCGGTGGTCTGCACGACGGTCGGGAACAGTAAGTGTGTTTTCGAAGTCACTGTTCGATTTTTGTTGTGGGCGTGAACGCGTGGAGTGTTACCCGGTATTTCATTTTAACGCATCAATAAAGTTTGATGAGCGGCAGACAGATAGCGGGGAGTGCTCGGAAATAGGCAAGAAAAAACCGGCTTCGGTTTCCCGAAGCCGGTTCATGGAGTTCTAGTTTATCTGTCATAGATGACGTATTTGCCTCGTTTTCCGGTGAAGACACCGGGTTGTGTGGGCGAAGGTTCGTTGGCTGGTCCCCGGTATTCCTACGGGAT
>JAPPPC010000424.1 GCA_028817685.1 Rhodospirillaceae bacterium | reverse complement strand
GTCCAGACCCGGCGGTCTCGGTCGCCATCGCGGTACACGAAGCGTTCATCGAGAACCAGGGTCCGGCCGTCCCAGCGCCCGTCGATATCGACGGTGAACTGCCGCCTCAGCGTGCCGAACCGGTCCTCAAAAATTCCCCAGGCGCGCGTCTTGCCCGCGAAATACTCTTCCAGCACCAGCTGCGGCGTTGCCGCTTCGAATTTCTTAATGTCCATACCGCCACATCCCGTCAAAACAACGCCCAGAAAGATCATCCCCAAGAGTGTTTTCTGCATCGTCAGGCCTCGCCATGGGCCCGCCGCCTGGCGAGCCGCTTCTGCACCGTAAGGAGCCGTCGTTCGTCGAGGGTGAAGTTCCAGACCAGCGCAACGGCAATTACCTTGAATACGATAGGCAACCAGGCGTAGATCACCGTCAGGGCGAACTGTCCGGGTGCGGTTACCTGGGCTGGATCGAACCCCAGCGCGGCCACAAGCGGCAGCCCAATACCGACGGCAAGCGCCTGGGCGAACTTCGTCGCCATGCTCCACAGCGCAAAAAGGAAACCGGCCCGCGCCTCGCCCTGTTTCCACGCGTCGTAATCGACGACATCGGCTTGGATCGAGGGCGGCAAAGCCAAGTCGGCACCGAGCGCCGCGCCGGTCAGGACGCAGACCGCAAAGAAAGCGCCAAACGCGCCGTGCGGGATCAAAGGGACCGTCGCGAAGGCGACAATGGCGAGCATCATGGCAACGCACCAGGTTCGGTGCTTGCCGAGCCGGCGCGACAGAGCGAGCCAAGCCGGGATCGCCAGCACTGCGGCCAGGAAATAGGCGAGAATGAATCGTGGGCGCAAGCCTTCGCCTGCACCGACCCCGTATGCCATTCATCCCAAAAACAGTGCCCCCTGCAGACCGGTCGCGAACCCGTTGATCGCCCAGTCAGCGACCAGGCGGCAGAAGGGACCGTTCTCCGGCAGGCTAGTGAGATAGGCGCGCAGCGGCGTGGGAGACCGCTTTGGCGGCGCCTGAGGTTCCGGCACCCGGACGGTGAGGAGGGCCATGACGGGAATACCGACAAGAACGGTCACCCAGGCGAGGACGATCAGCGCGCTCTGCTCCGTCCGCCCCGTTGTGATCAGTATGGCGGGCAGGGCGCTCGCGAACAGGATACCCAATAATCCGGCGCCTTCCCGGGCCGAGGTGATGCGCAGCCTTTCGCGATACCCGCTGCGCAATTCCGCTCCCCACGCCGCATAAGGGATCGCGACCAGTGTCCAACCGAGATACAGGACCCCGGACCAAATCAGCAGGTAAGGCCAATCGACCGGCTGCGGCGGTGAGACGATCCGGATCAAGGCCAGCGCGGCAAGGCAACCGCCCAGCAGAATCAGAGGTTTGCGGCGGCCGGCGCGCCAGTTGAGCGCATCGCTGATCCGTCCGATCAGCGGATCTGTCACCACGTCGAACAGACGTGCGGCCAGCAGCACCGTTCCCGTCAGGGCCAGGCCGAGACCGAAGCTATCGCCATAAAGGGCAGGCAGGTAGACGTAAACGGGGATCGTCGGAACAGCGAGGATAAAACCCGGCAGCGCGTAGGCGACTAGCGTCCAGCGATCGACCGGCGCTTCCGCTGTCACGATCGGGTCAGGGTGTACTGTGCGACATTGATGGCGCCGTCGCGGAAGCCGGCCTCGCAATAGGCCAGATAGTACCGCCACATCCGGCGAAACCGCTCGTCAAACCCGAGTTTCTCGATCGCGGGCCACTGCGCTTCGAACTGCTCATGCCAGCGCCGCAACGTTTCAGCATAGGATTCGCCAAAGAAGAAACGGTCCGCGATTTCGAAACCGGTTTCGGCGGCCGCCTTCTCGAAACGCTCTGGCGATGGCAGCATCCCACCCGGGAAAATATATTTCTGAATGAAATCCGGCCGCTCGCGGTAGGCCTCGTACCGGTCGTCATTGATGGTGATGACCTGAATGCCGGCCTTGCCGCCCGGTCGCAAGACCGAACGCAGTTTTTGAAAATAGGTGGGCCAGTTCTCCTCGCCGATCGCCTCGAACATTTCGATCGAAACAACCGCGTCGAATAGCCCCCGCACATCCCGGTAATCCTGAAGACGGATATCGGCATGGGCGCCGAGCCCCGCTGACTGCAACCTTTTTTGCGCAAATTTCTGCTGCTCCGCCGACAGGGTGAGCCCCACAACGTCGCTGCCATAGTCTCTGATTGCGATCTCCGCGAACCCGCCCCAACCGCACCCGACTTCCAACACGCGGCTTTCCGGTGCAAGGCAAACCGCATCGGCCAATCGCCGGTATTTTGCATCCTGCGCTGCAGCGAGATCGTGATCGCGCTCCGAGAACAGCGCTGCGGAGTAGGACATCGTCCGGTCCAGCCAGTTCCCGTAAAACTCATTTCCCAAATCGTAGTGGAACGCGATATTGCGCCGGCTGCCCTTGAGTGTGTTGGCGCGCAACGCGTGCTGCATCCGGTTCCACACGGCGTTGACCAGTTTCGCCGCAAAGACACTGTCCATGGGTTCCAGGTTCGCGGCCCCGAAGGCGAGTAATTGCAGCAGGTCGGGACTATCCCAGTCCCCGTCCATGTAAGATTCGGCGAAACCTGTATCGCCCCCTAGTGCCAGGCGCGTCACGGCCTGGTCGCGCCGCAATCGCAATTCCGCGTGCGGACCCGGCGTCCCACCGACATGCTGCCAACGGCTGCCGTCCGGCCAAACGATCGACAATTGCCCTGTTTTGGCGCAGCCGACCAGCCGCTGCAGCAAACGCTGCCGGAGCGTGCGTGGCGTGGTTGCGAGTCCCTCTGTCGTCTGCGCTTCGATTGAAATATCTTGAATGCTCATGCGGCC
>JAPPPC010000219.1 GCA_028817685.1 Rhodospirillaceae bacterium | reverse complement strand
ACCGATGACGCGGCCAGGCTACTGCTGGATCAGGCGCGCATTCTCGAAGGCGAACCCTTGCCGGACCCTGCCGCCTTCGCGCAGCGTATGTCCGAAATCATGGCGAAGGGAATTGGCTAGCTGCCCTTGTAGGCCAATACGGCGGCGGCGGTGATCGGGCCCTGGTTGGCCTTCTGAACGATCACGGCGCAGCCGCCATCGCCCTTCTTGCCGGCGAGCGACATCAGCTCTTGGAAGGAATCGCCTGTCCATCGGCCGCTATGTTCGAAGGCACGCACCACATTCGTGTTCGCGAGCACCTTGCCGCGGTTCTCGCCCCGCAGGATCTTGGTTTCATGCTTGGCGTCGAAGGTCACGAAGAAGACGTCGTAAGCGTCATCTCCGGGCTTGCCATTGACCGTCACCTGCACGCTGTTATCGACTTTCTTCAACACGACCTCAGGCCCGGGTGACGCATTATCCCGGATCAGCGCGATCTTTTTCTCGACCAGATAGCGCTTCGAACCGACTTCGTGCGTTTGGCCCTGGATCACCATCTGCGGTGTGTAGACGTAACGCTCTCCCATTCTGGCGCTGTAGGCGCGCTGGCGCGCGGTGTAATCGGGGGACGCGAACGGATCTTTCCAGCCGATGTAGTCCCAGTAATCGATATGGAACTCCAGCGCGATCACGTTCGGACGCTTTGCCAGTTCGCCCAGAAACGCCTCGGCGGGCGGGCAGGATGAACAACCCTGACTCGTGTATAGCTCGACGACGACGGGGGAGTCTGTGTCCGCGGCGACCGGCCCGCCAAACATCGCGAGGCCCAACGCTGCCAGCCCATAAAGAGCGGTTTTCAGATTTCGCATACCGGTAAAATAGGGATTGAGAGCGCTCAATGCCGAATCACATGTCGGTGAAAGCACCGAAACCACTTGTTAAGGCTTTCCTTGAGCCGCCGTTCGCGCCCAACCGCGCGATACGGACGACGAAAAGCCGCCCCTCATTCTGATGGGATGAACGTGCCGCCGATCGCTAGACAGGCAGCACGTTCATAACCTTTTCGGTGAACCGTTAGTCTCTTTCGACGCACATGGCGATGCCCATGCCGCCGCCGATGCACAGCGTGGCGAGACCCTTTTTCGCGTCGCGGCGCTTCATTTCGTAGAGGAGGGTCACCAGCACCCGTGCGCCGCTGGCGCCGATCGGATGGCCGAGTGCGATGGCGCCGCCATTCACATTGACCTTGTCCGTATCCCAGCCGAGGTCCTTGTTGACCGCACAGGCCTGCGCGGCGAAGGCCTCGTTGGCTTCGATCAGGTCGAGATCGTCGACCGTCCAGCCCGCCTTCTCCAGCGCCATGCGGCTGGCCGGGATCGGGCCGGTGCCCATGATCGCCGGATCGACGCCGGCGGTCGCCCAGGACACGACGCGGCCCATCGGGGTCACGCCGCGGCGCTCGGCTTCCTCTGCGCTCATCAGCACCGCAGCGGCAGCGCCGTCATTAATGCCGGACGCGTTGCCAGCCGTGACCGTGCCGTCCTTCTCGAAAGCGGGGCGCAGCTTGGCGAGTGTCTCAGCCGACGTGCCATGTTTGGGATGCTCGTCCGTATCGATCACGGTCTCGCCTCGGCGCGTCTTGATCGTGACCGGCACAATCTCGTCAGCGAAGCGGCCTTCCTTTTGCGCGGCCTCCGCTTTTTGCTGCGATGCAGCAGCGAATTCGTCCTGTTCCTCGCGGGTAAGCTGCCATTTCTGCGCAACGTTCTCGGCCGTGTTGCCCATGTGATAGCCGTTGAAGGCATCCCACAGCCCATCCTTGATCATCGTATCGACGAAGTTCAGATCGCCCATCTTCTGACCATCGCGCAGATGCGCGCAGTGCGGCGCCTGGCTCATGCTTTCCTGGCCGCCGGCAACGACGATATCGCAGTCCCCAACCTTGATCGCCTGGAAACCGAGCGCCACCGTCCGCAGGCCGGAACCGCAGAGTTGATTGATCTGATACGCCGTCTTTTCGACCGGAATACCGGCATCCATGGCCGCCTGCCGCGCCGGGTTCTGCCCTGTACCCGCGGTCAGGATCTGGCCCATGATAACCTCGTCGACATCGTCGGGCTCGACCTGGGCGCGCTTCAGCGCTTCCTTGATCGCAACCGCGCCGAGATAGGAGGCCGGCACCGAGCTCAGACCACCATTGAACGCACCAACCGGGGTCCGCACCGCCCCCGCAATGACAATTTCCGACATCGTCCTCTATCCTCCTACAAATTTTACCCGGCCCGGTTCGCGGCCCATTCCAAATTATGTTGCAATGCAACATATACGCGCCGTTGGAGGCGCAATCAAGCCGAGTCAGGGCTCCGCCGCACAATTCTTTGACAGCCAATTCGCCAGCGGGCTCCAAATCGAGCGAGTCACGCCACGGCCGGCGATCATCCCGATATGTCCGGCGCGCGGCCGTTTGACGGTCGCGTTCGGCAGTGCCCGGGCCAGGCCTTCGGCGGAAGCGGGCGGCACAATGCGATCGGCGGCCGGGATCACCACATAGGCCGGCGCGTCCCAATCTTCCGGGCGGATCGGCGCACCGCACACGCGCCAATCGCCGCGGGCCGGCGAATTTTTCCCGTACCAGTCGAACGCGCAGGCACGGGCGACCGGCGCGGCGAGCGGGACGCCATCGTTCAACCAATCCTCCAGGGCGACGAACCGCCTGGCCGCCTCGGAGTTTTGATCGAGACCGGCAAACGCCGTGAACTTGCGGATGCCCAGAAACGGGTCGAGCAAGCAAAATAGATATTGCAGCGTGTCGGTCGGCAAACTGCCGAAAGTCTGCAATTGCGGTTCGAAGCCCCGCATCGCCGTTCCCAACGCC
>JAPPPC010000141.1 GCA_028817685.1 Rhodospirillaceae bacterium | reverse complement strand
TTTCGGTGGGGCAGGGACCCGGGGCACGGCCGGCGGCGTCGCGCGGGCGACCACGGGTGGCGGCGGGACGGCCGCCGGGCGCGGCGGCGCGGGCTTGGGGACCACCGGACGGGCCACCTTTGGTGGCGGTGGAACAGACGGTTTGCTCACTTTGGGCACCGCCGGTTTGGGCGGCGCCGGCACGCGTTTCGGCGGCGGCGGCGCTTTCGGAATGGTCCGTGCCGGCGTCACCGCTGCAGGCGGTTTTGGCGCTGGCGGCGTGGGTTTGGGGACCGCAGCGACCTTTGGTGCCGGAACTGCCGGCTTGGCCACCGAGGGGGCGGCGGGAATAGGCCGTCGTTGCGGTCTGACGACAGGCGCTGCCGGCGGGGCTGTCGCCACAACCGGCGGAGCGGCGGGTGCAGTGCGCTGCCCAAAGCCGCTCGGCAGACTCAATTGCGAGCGAGGCGGCTCGGACGGCGGTGGCAATAGGCCGCCGCGCTGCGGTGCCGCCGGGGCGACCGGGCTTCGGCCGGAGCGAAGCATCCCGGGAAGTGTCGGCTGCGGACCGAGTTTTTCCAGAACGCTGAGGTCGACGATCACGCTGGGCCGGCTCGAGCCGGGGGCGAATACGTAATATTGTTGCTGCGCGCTGACAGGCGCCGCCATAGCCATCAGGGCGCAGGCCAAAACGCTAGATCGCCAAGATATGATGCCCCGGTGCCGTCCCAAATTCAGACCACACTTTTCCAATTTGGAAGCCTATCCATCTATGTTTTTTCGCGCTCTTAACCGCGAATTTTTTGTGCCGTGACCATAACTCAGGGCCGAACGGCAGACAACTGCTAGTCCCGCGTTGGCATCTTGCGAAGCAATTTTCGCAAAGGCTGGTGCAGTTGATCGTTTCCGGCGCAGATATCGGCCGCCCCCAGCTCGTAACGGCGGCCGGCAATATCAGTGACCTGTCCGCCGGCTTCACGGACCAACAGAACGCCGGCGGCCACGTCCCACGGATTAAGGCCGTTCTCCCAAAACCCGTCATACCGGCCCGCGGCGACATAGGCGAGATCCAGCGCGGCGGAGCCGAAACGCCGCACACCGGCGCATTCGGCCATGACGCTGCCAAGCTGGCCGAGAAACTTTTGGTGTCCGGGACCGTCTTGAATGCCAAGGAACGGAATGCCGGTTGCGAAAACGCCTTCGCGCATACGGCCGCGGCCCGACACCCGCAGGCGCCTGTCATTCACGTAGGCGCCGAGCCCGCGTTCGGCCCAGAACAGTTCATCCTTGACCGGATCGTAAACGATACCGGCAACCACCTGACCGTCGCGCTCCAGGGCGACGGAGATGCAAAAATGCGGCAGTCCATGCAGGAAATTTGTCGTGCCATCGAGGGGGTCGATAATCCAGCGATGACGGTCATCGCTGCCCTTAATCTCGCCGCCCTCTTCCATGAGAAGACCGAATTCGGGGTGCGCTTGCGCCAACGCGTTACGCAGGATCTTTTCCGCACGCATGTCGGCGCTGGACACGAAATCAGCCGGTCCCTTGCGGCTCACCTGCAATTGCTCGACTTCACCGAAATCACGCACCAGGCTGCGGCCGGCCTTGTCTGCCGCCATGGCCATGACGTTGATGATCGCGGATCGCAACGCCATGGGCGTCTACCTTTCGTTCAGGACCGTTCGCCTAGTCCTTGGCGCGCCCGACATAGGTGCCGTCGGCGGTGTTTACCTGCACCCGTGTCCCCGCTTCGATATGCGGTGGCACGAGAATACGCACACCATTCTCGAGCAAGGCGGGCTTGTAGGACGACGATGCGGTTTGTCCCTTGACGACCGGATCGGCTTCGGTGATCTCCATATTCACATGCTCTGGCAGCATGACGCCGATCGGAGACCCTTCGAACGATTCGATCTGCACCGTCATGCCATCTTGCAAAAATTGCGCGGCGTCTGGGCCTATGAAATCGACATGCAGGTTGATCTGGTCGTAGGTCTCGTTGTCCATGAAGGTGTATTCGTCACCATCCTTGAACAGGAACTGAAACTCGCGCTGATCCAAACGGACCCGTTCCACGGTTTCCGAGGATCGGAACCGCTCGTTCAGCTTGGTCCCGTCGCGAATGTCCTTGAGCTCCACCTGCAGGTAGGCGCCGCCCTTGCCGGGCTGCGTGTGTTGGATCTTGGTTGCGCGCCACAGCCGGTTCTGATGCTCGATCACATTGCCGGGGCGAACGGCATTCCCATTGATTTTCATGGTCTCAATTTTCGGTAATTGGATTGCGGCGGCGTTATAGCCGCTTCGTTGTGGTCAGGCAATCGCCGCCATGGCCTCATTGAACCGCTGTACCGCAACCGCGGGACCTTCCGGATAGTCCCATACGCCGGCGACGACCGACAGGAAATCAGCACCGGCCTCGATCAGTGCCGGGCTGTTTTCGATCGTGATGCCGCCGATCGCGACACAGGGCGTCTCCATCATCTCCTGCCACCAGGACAGGATCGCCGGGTCGGCCTGATATTTCGGCGTTTTCGTCCCCGATTTGTAAAAGGCGCCGAAGGCGACGTAGTCGGCACCGTTCTCCGCTGCCGTCATGGCGAGATCGCGTGAATCGTGACAGGTCACGCCAACGATAGCGTCTGGGCCCAGCAATTTTCGGGCGTCGTCGTAGCTTGCGTCCTGCTGACCAACATGAACACCGTCGCAGCCCGTCTCAACCGCCAGGTCAGGCCGGTCATTCATGATGAAGGCGACATCGCGCGCCTGCGTCACCGGCCGCAGAACGTCCGCGGCGGCACGGACGATGTCATCGTCCACATCCTTGAGCCGCAACTGAACGCAGGCGACATCACCGGCGTCGAGCGCCTGAGCCAGGA
>JAPPPC010000058.1 GCA_028817685.1 Rhodospirillaceae bacterium | reverse complement strand
TCCAGCGACATATCGGTAATGGCGTTCCAGAACACTTCCTTCGCCCGAGGTGTCGCCGCTTCCGCCGCCCGGTTGAGCTTCAATTCCAGATCGTCCGCCAATCCGGAAGCGCCGACCGACCGCAGGGTCGATTGCACCTTTGCCAGGGTGTCTGGCAAGGGGATGTGGATTTCCGAGTTGTTGTTGAAGCCGTTTTCACGCCCAACCGTGCCGACGACACGTTCGGTTCCCACCTTCAGGGCTTCCTTCAGGCCGGCAATGATTTCATCTGTCGCCAGACCGGAGACTCCGCCCGTGCTTCCGCTTGGGGCAGCCTTAGTCGCACCCTCCAGCAGGCTCTTGCCTTTCTCGAGCCAGCTTTGCGCCGCACTCTGTCCGATGCCACCGACGATGAGGCCGGTCGCAAGGATGGAAATGCTGGTCAGTCGAAAAAACATCTTAAACTCCTCAGAGTGTTTTCAGCGTGGCCGAGCGCCAGTTGGGCTTTATCCTACGTATTGGCAACCGGGTACGCTTCGCAAGTCAGCAAAACCCCTTACACAGGATTTTGCGCAAAATGGGCGGATTTGTGCGCCGCACTGCAATCGTGCCTCGTGTGCTGATCGTAAGATTCAAAGTTTTGAATTTCACGTGAATCAGCACACCACTTACTAGGTGCTAGCGTGACGCAAAAACCAGATAGCCCGTCACCGGTCGCCCCGTCACTCGGCGCAACGAGCCTTTCCGCGGCTGTCCTTTCAATCGTGCTGATGGGCGACGCGCTGATCTATGTCGTCTTGCCGGTCAGCGCGGAGGTGTTCGGCGTCTCGCTCGTCTGGGTCGGTATCCTGCTCTCGGCCAACCGGTTTGTGCGGATTGTCACCTACGGCGCTATTGCGCACGCGACGACGACCTACGGCATCCGATTGGCGACGATCGTGGCCTGCATCGGCGGCGCCTCGTCGACGGTGATGTATTGGATGTTCGATGGCGGATGGGCCTTGTTGTTCGCCCGGTTGCTATGGGGCATGTCCTTCGCCGCCTTGACCTTGACCACGCTGGCTTACGCCGTTGCGGATCGCCGCCGCGCCGGCACCCGCGTCGGGCTGAGCCGGGCAATCCAGCAGTTCGGCTCCGTGTTCGCGCTCACCGCCGGTGCCTGGCTTGCTGGTCAGTTCGGTCCCAAAGCGGCTTTCCTCTATCTTGGCTTGGCGTCGTTCATCGCCCTACCCTTCGCTCTCGCCTTGCCGAAGGAAAAGACCGAACCCGCGCAAGGCAAGACCCAATGGCTGCCAAAACCGCATCTGCTAGACCTGCTGTTTTTCGCTGTCGGTTTCGCCGTCGATGGCGTTTTTGCCATGACTATCACCTTAATCCTCGCCGATCTGGTGTCCCTGGAGGCGGCGATCCTAGGCGGCGGAATCGTCCTGTCGCTGCGCCGCCTCGGCGACGCCGTTTTTGCGCCCATTGGCGGCTGGCTCGGCGACCGACTCGGAACGGAAAAGTCGTTGTTCGCATCGACTGTATTGACGGCCCTCGGCCTCGCCGCCATCGCACTGGGACATGTCTATATCGGCGCGGGCGCAGTCATCATCGGCCGCGCTGCGATTGCAGCACTGGGGCCGGCCACAGTCGCGGTGCGCAATTCGGCCGATCAGGTCATGCACCGTATGGCGGTGATGATGACCTGGCGGGATTTTGGCGCGGCTCTGGGACCACTGCTCTCCGGATTTTTTCTCGGCGCCATTTCGATACCCATAATCTACAGCGCGCTCGTCGCCATCCTGACTATCGCGCTGGCCGCACAGATCTTTCGCCGCGGTAGAATTTAGCCCAGCTCACGGTTCGAATTGCTGACGGCAGGGCGAATCCGGTGCATAACAGGACCGAGGGGCTTTTTTAGGGAGTGATCGACCATGTCCGTGAAACGGATCTTTCAAACCATCTTCGTCGCCAGTGTCTTCTTATTTGCCGCCGCCTGCTCACCAGAGGTCGGCAGCGAGGAATGGTGTGCGGATATGAAAGAGAAGCCGAAGGGCGATTGGAGCGCCAACGAAGCCGCGGATTTCGCCAAGCACTGCGTCCTGTAGCGCCGACACGGCAACGTTGGCACGCTTCCCATTTGGGCACAGCGTGCTAACGTTTCCGCGTGTTTGATTGACGAATTCGGCGTCTTGCCATTTGCTGACAGGATTCTATTGGCGCGACATTCTAGGGAAAGGAAACGATGAGCGAAGCGGAAACCCTTCTCGACATCCAGGATGGTGTCGCGACATTCACCATGAACCGGCCGAAGAAGCTGAACGCGATCAGCCAGAATATGTTCGACCGCGACTTCCCGGATCTGGTCGACCGATTGGAATCGGACGAGGCGATCCGAACGCTGATCCTGACCGGCGCCGGCGGCAATTTCTGTTCAGGCGCCGATGTCGGCCGCATGGGCCCGGACAGCCCGCGCACGCCTGAGCAGAAGAAAAACGGACTGCGTCAGACACTCGGCTGGATATACCGTTTGGCCAATGTCGACCAGCCGACCATCGCTGCCGTCGACGGCATCGCCTATGGCGGCGGCTTCAGCCTGGCGATGACCGCCGATATCGTCCTCGCGACGCCGCGCGCGCGGTTCTGTCTGGTCTTCGGCCGCATCGGACTGATCCCGGATATGGCGGTGACCTATTTCCTGACACGGGTGGTCGGGCCAAAGAAGATGAAGGAACTGGCCTTCACGGCGCGCAATATCTCCGCTGAAGAGGCCGTCGATCTCGGTATCGTAAATTCGTTGCACGCGCCGGAAGAGCTGATGCCTGCCGCACAGGAGATGGCGCGCAACTTGACCCATGGCTCGCAGGTTGCAATGGCCCAGGCGAAGCAATTGATCAATCGCTCGCTCGACAGCAGCCAGGCGGAAATGCTGGAGGCCGAGGTTGAGGCGCAGCCGCCCTGCCGCGACAGCGATTTCCATGCGGAGGCGGTACGCCGTTTCGCACACAAGGAGCCGCGGCTCTACGACTGGGACGCGATGACACGGGCCGCAAAGGCGGCTGAATGATGGCCAGCGGCGCCCCATCCGGCGCCGCGCTGGCGGAAGCGAAAGCCGCCCATGAAGCAGGCGACTTCCGCAAGGCAGACCGTCTCTACCGCCGAATCCTGCGCAAGGACCCGAACAACGCAGCAGCGCTGAACCTGCACGGAATCCTCGCCAGCCAGTCGGGAGACCCGAGGCGCGCCGTACAGAGCCTCAAGCGCGCCGTCGCAATCGACGGCGATACGCTCGACTACCGGATCAACCTTGGCGTCGTTCTGGAATCCTCGGGCGATATCGCGTCCGCGTACGACCACTACGCAAGCGCCCTCGAACGTATGCCGCGCAACGCCGGCCTGCTCGCGCGCGTATCCGAAGCCGCCCGGGAGGCCGACCGGTACCAGGACTTCGCGGTGTTGCTCGAGGGTCTCTGCACGGACGACCCCGATTATCCACAAGCGCAGTTTCTACTCGGCCAAGCGCTCTATTTTCTCCAACGGCCGGCGGAGGCCGTCGAACCGTTCCGCCGTGCAGCCGTACTGGCGCCGAGCTTCACGCAGGCGCACGCCAACCTTGCCAGCGTCTTGATGGATTTGGGGCGTCCGGAGGAAGCGCTCGCAGCCTGCGCAGACTGTCTTCGGATCAATCCCAGCGACTCATATGCATTGGCGACGCAGGCGATCGCACTGATGGAGAGGGGCGACGGGAACCGGGCAAGGGCGTTGCTCGACTTCGACGCGCTGCTGGAAGTTCACACACTGGCGCCGCCCAGCGGATATTCCGATATCGCCGCATTCAACGACGCGCTGGAGGCCGCGGTCATGGCTCATCCAACCCTGCGCGTCGACCCAAACCATCGCTCCTGCCATTTCGCCGGACAGACCGACGATCTCTTCCAAGATCCGGTCGAACCCTTCACCGCGCTCGAAACCGCTGTAAGAACCGCCGCGGAGTCGTATCACAAGAAATTGGACCCGGCATCGCCGCTCCCTTTCCTTGCCAACCCAGCGCCCCGGACGGAGCTCATCGGCTGGGCCACAGCGATGCGTGCGCAGGGTCACCAGTCGGCCCATATTCATCCGACTTCATGGCTCAGTGCGGTCTACTATGTCCGGGTGCCCGACCTGGTGCGGCACGGCGACAACGCCCATAAGGGCTGGATCGAATTCGGCCAACCGCCGGAGCACTATCCGATCACCAAGGAACCGGACGTGACCTTCATCGAACCGGTCGAGGGAAAATTGATCCTGTTCCCCTCCTACCTCTACCACCGTACGGTACCCTACGAGGACGACGCGCTGCGCATCAGCATCGCCTTCGATTTCGACCCAACGTTGGCGTCCTAGAGCCCGACTTAAGATTGACGTAAGATCGGGTTCAAACCGTTCGGTACGCCGGTCAAATAGCATTGAGAGCAGTGAAGACGATGCAAAACATCGAATTTGAAAATCTCGACCTTGAAAACGGCTTCGAGCCCATGCCCGGCCGGGAAGGCCAGATTTGGCACAAGGTCATCACGGATACGCTCGATCACGAAGCGAAGACCGGGCAGCGGACCCGTATCTTAAAAATCAAAGAGGGCTTTCAAACCTTCGGACAGCACGACCACCCCTATTGGGAAGAACTTCTGATCTTCCAGGGGACGCTCTATGACGGCGAACCGGCCGACGGCGAGACCAAGCTCACCGCGCCCGCCTACGCCCGCCGGGCCCCGGGCCACATGCACGGACCGGCCCGGACGGACGAGGTTTGCTGCATGATCGAGTTCAACTATTACAACGATCCGTCATCGTCGTAGACCAACAACGCTCTAATATTCGACAGGCGTGTTGTAGTCCGGATCCTCGTGCAGAGCCCAGTACATGTCCGTCAGGCGCTGCGTGACCGGACCCTTTGTGCCATTGCCGATAACCTGATCATCAATCTTGCGGATCGGCATGATGCCGCCGGCTGTCGAAGTCATGAACACCTCGTCCGCGCTGCGCAGCTCATCCGCCTTCAGCTTGCCGAATTCCGCCTTGATATTGGTCTGCTGCGCCAACTCGACCACCGTGCGCCGCGTTATCCCTTCCAGCACACCGTCATCCGGCGAGACCAGTCGCCCGCCATGCAACGCGAAGATGTTCCAGCCGCGCCCTTCGGTTACGTTGCCGTCGCGGTCGAGTAGAACCGCATGGTCATAGCCCTTGTCATACGCTTCCAGCAGCGCGTCGGAGAAATCGATCCGGGCGAAGTTCTTCACCGTCGGGTCGATCGCGTCCGGCGGCGTGCGCAGCACGGAACTGACGCAGATATCGATTCCATCTTTCATCTTGTCGTCCGGTATGACGGCGTAATAGGGCACCGCCCAGGCCAGAAAGCGGTTCTGGCATTGCCGCAAATCCTTTAGACCATCCAAGGCCTCTCCGCGGGTCGCCAACAAATAAACCATCGACTTCCGCAGGCCGGACCGCCGCACGCATTCCATGAGGATCTCGCGAGTCTCGTCCCGGTCGTAGGGCAGCGTGTTGAACCGGCGCTTGGTGATGGACTGCTCCCAGCGGTCGAGATGGTCTTCCATACGGAAGAAGCTGCCGTTGATTACATGCAGCGCATCGTAGGTCGTATCCGATAGCAGGAAGCCGAGATCAGCGACCGGCAGCTGCATATCCTGCTTGGCGCAATAAGCACCATCCATATAGCCGACACCATAGGGGAACTGTTCCGTCGCTTCCGTCATGGGACCGTCTCCAAAATTGCGATGGATCATGTTAGCGGCTTCGGATTTGAAACACTATCCGCGCCATCGCGGCTTGGATCGCGCCGCGCGAGGTGATTGAATTGACGAAACTGCGGGAGAACTGGCCATGACTGCACTCACTATCGAACCGCTGCATCCGGATTTCGGCGCACGCATCACCGATCTCGACGTGTCCGCCCCCCTATCGGAAGAAACGGTCGAGGCTGTCCGGGTCGCTGTCGACGAACACGCCTTCGTGCTCTTTCCCGGCCAAAAGATGGATGACGACGCCCATCTCACCTTTACCCGCTATCTCGGTGAACCGGAGCCGAACCACGTCAAGCTCGGTCAGGAAGGCATCATCGAGTATTTCGGCACCATCGGAAACGTGCAGCCGGACGGCAGCGCGATCGGCAATGATCACAAGCGCACCATCTTCCAGACCGGCAACAATATGTGGCATTCCGACTCCTCTTTCCGCGAGGTGCCGTCCTTTGTATCGATCATGTGCGCCTACGAGGTACCGGAAGAGGGGGGCCAGACGGAATTCGTCAGCGAGCGCGCCGCCTATGGCCGCCTTTCGAATGACGAACAAGCGAAGATCGATCCGCTCAATGCGATCCATGACTACGTCTTCTCGCGCAGTAAGGTCAGCCCAGACGCGGTTACCCCGTCGCACGCCAAATCACTGCCGCCGGTTGAGCAAAAGCTCGTCCGCACCAACCCGCGAACCGGCGCGAAGAACTACTATGTCGGCTCACACGCAAAGCAGATCGCCGGCTGGAGTCTGGAGGACAGTCGCCCTCTGCTCGATGATCTGCTGGAGCAGGCCACCAAGCCGGAGCATGTGTACGCACACGCCTGGCAGCCCGGCGACGTGGTGATCTGGGACAACCGCTGCCTGCTGCATCGGGGCAGCGGCTATGACGCCGACAAATACCGGCGCCGCATGCGGCAAACGCGTGTGCAAGGTGCTGGACCGACACTGAGCGAGTAACGGCTTTAATACACTCCAACCTGTCGTCCCGCACTTGATGCGAGGCCCGGGTTGCGCCGACGGCGAAATCACGGCCGACGGCGCGATGTCACACGGCTAGGCCCCCGGTTCAGTTCCAGGACACGTAGCAACGAATTCGCTGGGGCAGTGGTTTTCGACATGGCTGAAACCAGGCGGAAAACAGGTCTTGGTTCCCTGCGGCCTCCAAATGAACTATACATTCCAACAACTGTTGTAATCGAAAGGGCACTCCGGTGGACGACGTAACGGTACTCTCGACGAATGATCTCGATGTGGTGGATGCGCAAGTCCGCTATATCAATGCGGAATGGCGCGACAGGGCCGAGTCGCCGCGGATCGGGTCGCGGGAAACGCGCCGGGCCAACACGTCCTTCCAGTCGATCAAAGTCCACAATGCGCGGCCGCGTTTCGAAGCGGGCGAGATCAATCTCGACCAAAACGGGTTTACCCTGTCGAGCAACCGCGCAACGGTCACCGACTATCGCGACGATGACGAGGTCAAGGCGAAGTATCACCCGCAGATGATCGACCTCGTGAAGCGCGAGACCGGAGCGGCGCACGCCTTCGTCCGCGGGCATTTGATCCGCACCGAAAACCCAATCGATTTCAACGATGGCTACGCGCGCTTCGTCCATTGCGACTACAACATGACGCGCATTCACGAAATGGCGCATGATTTGTTCGCCGAGCAAGGCGTGACGCCGAACAAGAATTGGAAATATGCCTGGTACAACACCTGGCAGCCCTTCGACAATCCGGCCTACCACAACCCGCTGACCTGCATCGACTGGGAGTCGCTGCCGGAAGGCGACGTGATTGATTACTATTACACGGGCCGCGGCAACGACAGTAAGGTCGCCGCGCCCGTCTATAATCCCGATCACCGCTGGTGCTATTTCCCGGAGATGTCGACGGAAGAGGTACTGGTCATCAAGCAGCTCGACGAACGTCCGGGCCGCGCCTACTACTGCCCGCACGTATCGTTCGACAACAAGTCGGTCTCCGAAGACCTGCCCCCGCGGCGCAGCATCGAAACACGCCTGGTGGCGGTGTTCGAGGACTAGACACTTCTACTCGTTGTTTGCCGTCGCCCTGATTTTGCGCGGGGCGATGGACCGATTGGATACTGGCGCGCTTCAGCGCACCTCCACCAGTGCCAGCGCCTCCCGGCTGGGGCCTTCGATCATGATTGCGCGGGTGTCGCCGAGCGGATAGGCCTCCGACAGGAACGTCACGCCTTCTCCCTTCAGCTTTTCGGTCCAGGCGTCGAGATCTTCGACCGACAGGCCGATATGGTCCTGGAACTGGCCGCGGGAGGCGACCAGCGGGCTGTCGCCCTGATTGGGGTACCACATCATATCGACGTCGCCGAAGGTGACACCGCCGCGCGGTGCGCGGTACATGCCCTCCGGCGTCAGCGACGGGAAGGACTGGTCCGGCGTGCGCGGCACCTTGCAGTCCGATTCCGTCACGCCGGCATCGCCGAAGCTGGCGCGCGGCGCCGCGTTGAGGTGCTTCTGGTACCAGAGCTGCGCGCAGAGCGGATCTTCCTGCCACATATGAATATGGTTGAAACGCTCCTGGTCATAGTCCCCGGCGATTTCGAAAAGCGCTTCCTCCGGACCCTCGAAATAGGCGAAACCCGCCCCGCCCGGGATGGGTGCGCCCTCCGCCTGGAGTTCGGCGATCTGGGCCCGCGTGACACCCAGCAAGTCGCCGTTGCGAAACCAGGTGTCGCTGCTGATCAGCACGTCACCGTCCGCGACGCCGCTAAAAAGCGGCCGGTTGATGACTTCCTCACGCGCGTCGAATGCCGCGGTCGTGGCGCGGCTGTCGGGAACATGCCAGCCGAAATGCCAGATCGCACTCTGCGGCAGCTTCGGCGCCGGCGCATCGACCGGCTCGAACAGGACCTTCACGTCGTTCGGCGACAGCAGCGCGGGAATGCCGGCCCATTCGCCGCGCACGCAGCTGGGAAACTGCCGCACATAAAAGGCGATGGCGGCTTCCGGGTCCGTCGATCGCAAATGGAGGTGGTGAAATCCCGGCGCCGGCAACATGCTTTCCATCTCCTTACGAATAATTGTCCGCTCGCTTGTTACTTCTTCTTCGCCTTCGCCCAGCCGTCGCGGAGGGCGACGGTGCGGTTGAACACGCGCGCGTCGCCGGTCGAGTCCGGATCGACGCAGAAATAGCCCTGTCGCTCGAATTGCACGACCTCGCCGGGCTCCAGGTCAGCGAGAGCCGGCTCCAGCACCGACGACTCGACCGCCAATGAGTTCGGATTGAGGTCGTCGAGGAAATCGCCTTCGGCGCCCGGGTCTTCCCGCTGGAAAAGGTGGTCGTACAGCCGGACCTCAGCCGGCACGCCATGTGCCGCCGAAACCCAATGCAGCGTCGCCTTGACCTTGCGACCATCCGGGGCGTTGCCGCCCTTCGTCTCGGGATCGTAGGTGCAGCGCAGCTCCACCACCTCGCCACTTTCGTCCTTCACCACCTCTTGGCAGGTGACGAAATAGGCGTAGCGCAGCCGCACCTCCCGGCCCGGCGACAGGCGGAAGAACTTGCGCGGCGGGTCCTCCATGAAATCGTCCCGCTCGACATAGAGTTCGCGGCCGAACGGCACCTGCCGCGTGCCCATCTCAGGGTTCTGCGGATGGTTCTGCGCCTCGAGCATTTCGCTCTCGCCTTCGGGATAGTTCTCGATCACCACTTTCAAGGGCCGCAGCACGCCCATGCGGCGCGGCGCCGTCGTGTTCAGCAGGTCACGGGTGCAATGGTCGAACAGCGCCCGATCGACGGTGCTGTCCGCCTTGGTGACGCCGATCAGCCCGGCAAACTCGCGGATCGCGGCCGCCGGAATGCCGCGGCGGCGCAGGCCGGACAGGGTCGGCATGCGGGGGTCGTCCCAGCCGCTGACATGGCCTTCCTGGACGAGCTGCATGAGGCGCCGTTTCGACAGCACCGTGTAGGTGAGGTTGAGCCGCGCGAATTCGTACTGGCGCGGGCGCGAATTGACCGGCAAATTCTCGATCAGCCAGTCATAGAGCGGCCGGTGGTCGGCAAATTCCAGGGTGCAGACCGAATGGGTCACGCCCTCGATCGCATCCGACTGGCCGTGCGCGAAATCGTAAGTGGGATAGATCGACCAGGCGTCGCCGGTGCGCGGGTGGTCGGCATGCAGGATGCGGTAGATCACCGGGTCGCGTAGATTGATGTTGCCGGACGCCATGTCGATCTTGGCGCGCAACACGCGCGCGCCATCCTCGAACTCGCCGTCGCGCATGCGGCGGAACAGGTCGAGATTTTCATCCACCGGCCGGTCGCGGTAGGGGCTCGGTTTGCCCGGCTCGGTCAGGGTGCCACGGTATTCTCGGATTTCATCGGCGGACAGGTCGTCGACGTATGCCTTGCCGGCCTCGATCAGATGCACCGCCCATTCGTACAAGCGCTCGAAATTGTCCGAAGCGTAGAAGAGGTGATCGCCCCAGTCGAAGCCGAGCCAGCGCACGTCTTCCTGGATGGAGTCGATATACTCGATCTCCTCCTTCACCGGGTTGGTATCGTCGAAGCGCAGATGGCAACGCCCGCCGAAATCCGCCGCGACGCCGAAATTCAAGCAGATCGACTTGGCGTGCCCGATATGCAGATAGCCGTTCGGCTCCGGCGGGAAGCGCGTCACGACGCCGTCCGTACGCCCCGCCGCCAAATCCTCACGGATCACATCGCGGATGAAATCCGACCCGGTCTCGGTGTTCTCGCTGTCCGTCTCGCTCATCGTCTTGCGCTCGCCCAATCTCGACGGGGCCGTGTCTGCCAGAAAAGCGCGGCAGGGCCAAGTGCTGTGTTGGTTGGAGCGGGGTTCTGGGAAAAAACCGCGGGGCCTGACAATCCTTGCCCTATTGGTTAGGTTTCGGGCCAACGGCATCCCGCCCCCCCGGGGACCGCGGATCATCATTTCGATTCATGTCGGAGAATCAATAGGTTATGGAAAAATTATCGTTCGAGGGCCGAATCCTCTTCCTGTCGCAGGACCCGGAAACCGTCACCCGCCAGCTTGAAGGCGCGGATATCGACGTCGCCGACGCGCAGCCGCTGCGCGAGGACATCTCCACCGACGAGATCACGCCGATCCCCGTCCTGGTGCATTACGACCGCGAGCTCGGCCGCTACGCCCATGTCGGCTTCGAGACCGGCGGCAAACAGCCGATCGGCACGGACAGCATCCTCGACGGCAAGTTCTCCGTCATCGTCGGCGGCAAGCGCTACGGCAAGGGGTCGTCGCGCGAGCACAGCCCGCAGGCGGAACTCTATTCCGGCGTCAAGCTGATCATCGCCGAGAGCTTCGAGCGGCTGTACCGGCAGAACTGCGACAATCTCGGCCTGTTCACCTCCACGGATTTCGGCCTGATCGACCGCATCCGCGCCGGCGAGGACATCCCCATCGAGGATCTGGTGGGCGACCGCGAACCGCTGGCGGCGAAGATCCTGCGCGCCGGCGGGCTGCTCGGGTTCGGCAAGGCCATCGCCAAGGGCCTGCGCCCCGCCGTCGCCGACCCGGACGCGATGGACGGCCCCAAGACCTTGGCGGAAAAGATCGTCGCCCGGCACGCGGTGGTCGCGGACGAGCTCGACTGGGATCTGAAGCCCGGCACAGCCGGCTTCGTGCAGCCGGACTGGCGCTATTTCCACGACATCTTCTCCGCCCAGTGCGCCCACGCGCTGCACGAGTTCTACGGGCCCGATCTCGACCTCCACAAACCGGACTCCATCATCTCCTTCGAGGACCACTACTCCTACGCCCACCGGCCGGAGGTGAACGTCAAATACGACCGCATGCCGGACATCCGCCGCATGTCGGCCGGCCATCGCGCCTTCTGGCAGAAATACGGGCTGAAGGATCACGGCTATCTGGAGGGCGAGGAAGGCTCGGAAGGCATCTCGCACGCGGTGATGACCGAATCCTACGCCCTGCCCGGCCAATTGTTGGCCGGCACCGACTCGCACACGCCGCACAACGGCGCGCTGGGCTGCCTGTCCTACGGCGTCGGCAGCACCGACATGGCGAACTCGCTGATGACCGGTCTCAACCGCATCTCGATGCCGGAATGGGTCCGGGTCGAGCTGAAAGGCCATATCCCCGCCGGCGGCGGGGGCAAGGATATCGTGCG
>JAPPPC010000264.1 GCA_028817685.1 Rhodospirillaceae bacterium | reverse complement strand
CGACGCGCTGGACCTGCCCTTCGACGATGCGAGTTTCGATACGGTCGTATGCCAGTTCGGCATCATGTTCTTTCCGGACAAGGCGAAGGGCATGCGGGAGATGACCCGCGTCCTGAAGCCCGGCGGGACGCTCGCCTTGAATGTCTGGAACGATTTCTCCCGCAATCCGTCCGTCGGCATCGTCGACGAAGTGATCAAGAGCTTCTTCACCGAAGACCCACCGCGCTTTCTTGAAATCCCCTTTGGAGGAGTTGATACCAGCACGGGCCGGACCTTGTTCGAGGAAGCGGGTCTTACGAAGATCGAAATTACGACGATCTCCGAGCCGGTTGCCTCCCACGACCACGCAGACGCGGCGCGCGGTTTCATCACTGGAAATCCAACGATTCTCGAAATTCAAAACAGGGCGACCGTTGACGCGGAGGAAATCGTTCGAACGGCCGCCGAAGCGCTCGAAAAGGCTTATGGCCCCGCGCCGGTAGAGCTCACTTTCGAGGCCACGGTGTTCCTGGGACGAAAGTGACGCAATCGAGGTGACCGTCCAGGGTTGGGGTGAGGGGAAAACCGGTCTAGCTGGTTCGACGTTCGCTATTAAGGAACAGCGTTCAACCGCCCTCCCCCAACACCCGTTCATAGACCGCGCGATCCGTAACGCCTTCGCTGCCAATCAGAAGGACGCGCGAGTCTCGTTCTAGACCGCAGGCCTGCCGCAGATCGTCCCGCACCGCGGCACAGATAAATCCCGCCAGCCCGGCGATCCCGCTCTCTCCCGCTTCGATCGCCGGGTCGCCCGCCATCGGCTCAGCCATCAGCCGCATCGCCGGGGCGACCAGGCGTTCGGGGATCGTCAAGAAGTCGCTGACCTCTTCGGCGAGGATCTCCCAGGCCAGCGCCGAGGGTTCGCCGCAGGACAGGCCGGCCATCAGGGATTCCTCGGTCACCGGGGCCGCCGTCGCGCGGCCTGCCTGGGCGCTGGCGAACAGGCAGCGTGCCAATTCCGGTTCGACGACGATCGCGCGCGGGCTTTCTGCCCCCCAGCTTTGCCGGAAGGCGGCCACCACCGACCCGGCGAGCGCACCAACCCCACCCTGCAGAAAGACATGGGTGGGCGGACGCTCCAACGCCTCAACAATCTCCCGCGCCATGACGCCGTAGCCCGCCATCACGTCGCGCGGCGTTTCCGAATATCCAGGCCAGGAGGTGTCAGACACGACGAACCAGCCATTCGCCTCGGACTCCTCGCGCACGACAGCCACCGAATGATCGTAGTCGCCCGCGACCCGGATGACGTCCGCGCCGAGATCGCGCATCGCCTCTGCCCGGCCCTCGCTGACATCGGCGTGGATGTAGATGCGGCAGCGCGCGCCCAGGCGCCTTGCGCCCCAGGCGACGGAGCGGCCGTGATTGCCGTCAGTGGCGGTCGTGAGCGTCAAACTCGAGACGAGCGTCGCGAATTCCGGATCGGTCACCGAGGCCAGCGCCACCTGCCGTCCCGTCCGCGCCTCGATCTCGCGCTGCAGCACCCACAGTGCGGCGTAGGCGCCGCCCAGGGCCTTAAAGCTGCCGAGGCCGAAGCGCGGGCCTTCATGCTTATTGTCGACCGACGCGACGGTCAGGGCATCGGCAAGACCAGCCAACCCGATCAAGGGGGTCGGTTCGTACCCGTCCCACCGCGTGATCTCCTGCACCGCCGCATCGAAATCCGCAGGCGCAATGGCGCGGACGGCCGCATCGCCCGCAAAATGCGGGCCGGCCGTATGCGCGACGTTCGCATCTTCAAAATTTTGCAGCATGGCGGGTGTCTCTCGCCGGTGACGGGAGAGCGGACCCTATACGATTTTCAGCCTTCGGCCAGCGAATTGTCAGGCCGGGTCGGCGAAGTCCCGCAGCAGCTGCCCCGGCTTGCCGCAATCCGGCAGATTGTCGCCATTCGCGTCCACCGTCCGGACGCCATTGACCCAGACGCCATGCAACCCCTTGGCCGGCGTATCGACCCGTACGGCCCCCGCGGGCAGATCCTGAACCTTGTACTTGTCGCCGCGTCCCACGGTCTTCGGGTCGAAAAGCATCAGATCGGCCCACGCCCCCTTCTGCAGCCGGCCGCGATCCTTGATCCGGTAGATGCCCGCCGCGCGCGAGGTCAGTTTCTGGACCGCTTCCTCCAGGCTCATATCGCCGCGGTCGCGCGCCCAATGGCCCATCAGATGCAGCCCGAAGCCGGCATCGCACAGGAAGGACAGGTGTGCGCCCGCATCAGACAGGGTCACAGCCGCCGCGGGGTGGCGCAGCAGATCGACGACCCGGTCCTCGTCGACATTGAACAGCTTGCAGTCGAACTCCGCCTTGAGATCGTCGGCGAGACCGAAATCGAGGAACCAGTCCCACGGATCCTGGCCCGCATCGCGCGCCAGATGGCCGACGATCTTACCGACCAGATCCTGATGCGCGGTCTTGCCGACCGACATGATCCGCATGTGGTCCCAATTGTTCGAGGAAAAGCGGTTCGGCACGCCGGTGGTGTGCATTTCGTCCTTCAGCGCCTGCCGGAAGGATTCGTCCGCGAGTACGCGTTTGTAGTCCTCGCTGCCCTCCGCCTCGATCGCCGGGCGCCAGTTGATCAGCGCTTCCAGCGGATAGGGATGCTCCAGGGTGAACTCCATACCGAGCGGGAAGCAGCCGACCTGGCTCCACAGCTCGCGGCCGCGGTCGCGCGCGCCTTCGATCTCGCCGATCTCGCGGAACACCCGTTCCGGATCGCCCGGGTCGACGAACATCGCTGCTATCGAGACCGGGCGGCCATTCCGCGCCGAAACTTCTTCCAGCCACGGCACGGTGGTCTTCGTCCCCGTGGTCCGCTTGAAGGCGC